>DKWE01000012.1:0-16361 GCA_002491565.1 Lachnospiraceae bacterium UBA7160
CCGTTGCTTGCAGCGGGGTCTTTGATTGTACTGTGGGAATGCGCCGGGCGGAAAATGGAGGAGTATGAGCGTACGGATTTTAGTGATTGAGGATGAGGATGCCATCCGGGATTTGATCTGCATGAATCTGGAGGTAGCCGGATATGAGACAGAATCGTTTGCAGATGGCATGGAGGCGGCTGTGTCGCTGGCAGAGAGCCACGACTACGGGTGCGCCGTTGTGGACATCATGCTGCCGGGGATGGACGGCTTCGCGCTGCTGCCGCAGCTGAAAGCCTGCGGGATCCCAGTGATTTTTCTGACAGCGAAAGGGGATCTCGCCAGCAAGGTGAAGGGGCTGACGGAGGGGGCGGAGGATTATATTGTGAAGCCATTTGAAATGTTGGAGCTTTTGGTCCGCATTCAGAAGGTGCTGGAGCGTTCGCAGAAGATGCATGAGTCCATTCAGATTCTGGACGTAGTCATTGATCCAGAACGGCGCACAGTGACAAAGGCTGGGCAGGAGGTCTATCTCAAGCCGATGGAATTCGACTGTCTGCTGATGTTTGTGCGCAACCGGAACAAGGCATTGACGCGCAGGCAGCTGCTTGCGGCGCTGTGGGGCGTGGAATTTGAAGGAGAGACGCGGACTGTCGACGCGCATGTCGGCAGGATTCGTAAGAAGCTTGGGTTACAGGATGTGATCCGGACGATTCCCCGGATCGGATACCGGCTGGAGGTGGACGAATGAAGCTGTTTCGGAAAATATATCTGCAGGTTGTGCTCGGCATGCTGGCGCTTGCGGCAGTGCTGTTGATCTATCTTTTGTGGGAATCTGCGCGGAGAAGCCTTTCGGATTCCCGGGACTATGGGGAAGAACGGCTTTTGAGCGGAATCCAGCAATTTAAAAGTGAAATTGCCGGAACAGAACTTCATAAATCAGCGGAGACAGTCAGACGGACTGGAGTGTCCATGATCTTTCAGAATGTATTTGGAAGCAGAGCGGTGCTGCTGAAGGAAGGGGAAGAACAGTTGAATCTCTCCCCATATACCTTTGATTATGCCCGGCTGATGAAGGAGTGGAAGCTGGCTGAGGGGAAACCGAAGCGCTCTAGCAGCAGTGTCTATGTGAGCGGTCCACAGCAGGTGGAGGACCGGGTACTGTTTGTCTATTACAGCCCGGGTCTGAACGTAAATTTTCCGGAAAACAGCGTGGTATACTGGCAGGATGTGACGGATATCTATGTGCGCACGCAAAGCCTGCTTTTCCGGGGACTTGCCTGCACAGTGCTGCTCCTGGCACTGACTGGGATCGGCTTATGGCATGGGATATATCGCGCTCTGCAGCCGATGCTGGAGCTGAAGCAGACGGCAGCAGCGATTGCAGACGGCGCTTACGAGAGCCGTGCGGCGGTGCAGAGCGGAGACGAGATCGGGGAGCTGGTGGGGAGCTTTAACCGCATGGCAGAGAAGGTAGAAGAGCATATGGAAACGCTGCGCGAGACGAACGAGCGGCAGAGACAGCTCTTGGGAGCGCTTGCGCATGAGCTGAAAACGCCGCTGACTGCGATCATTGGCTATGCAGATACCCTGTTAACGGTGCGGCTTGGCGAGAAGAACCGGGAGCGGGCGCTTGGCTATATCCGAAGCGAGGGGCGCAGGCTCTCGCGGCTGTCGGAAAAAATGCTGGAGCTGACCGGGCTGTATGAGAGCGGGGAGTCCTCGCTGGAGCTGCAGAAGACAGAGGTGGCAAAGCTGATGAGACAGCTCTTAAGTCTGACAGAGTTCCGGCGGAAAGAACAAGGCATTCGGCTGGAGGCAGCCTGCATGCCGCAAACGCTGACAAAAGAGATGGACCAGGATCTGGTGATGAGTCTTTTGATGAATCTTGTGGATAACGCGTGTAAGGCATCCGAGCGGGACAGCGTGATCCGGGTGACAGCAGATGAATCCGGGATCACGGTGGCGGACAAGGGACGGGGAATCCCGGAGAGTGAAGTGGCGCGGGTGACGGAGCCGTTTTATATGGTAAATAAATCGCGGGCGCGCAGCGCGGGTTCAGTAGGACTTGGACTCGCACTCTGCAGCCAGATCGCGGCAATGCATGGGTGGACGCTGACCCTCACGAGCGAAGAAGGGAGCGGGACACGGGTGACGGTCCGGTGGTAAGAATTTCAGAGTGTCTGAGTCAATGGCTGTAATGCTGTTATGTATTTGTTTTATCGAGTGACCGGACAGGAAAAGTGTGGTTACATTCCGGTTACAAGTCGTGTGAGATTTGCGTGAGGAATCCATGGTAGGATGAAAAAGAGTTACGATCCATGAACAAGTTTTTTCATGAAAGGCATCGGATTGTGCAAGCTTTGCAAACAGATACCCAGGAAAGCAAAGGAATGCTGCTTCCAGAAAATGCTTCCGGGGTTTTGGCGGGCAGGATGCTGAATCGTGACCAGAAATGAAGGGAGGATACAGGTATTATGAGACGAAATACAGCCATGGGATGGATTTGGATTCTGGCCGCTGCGGGACTGCTTGCAGGGTGCGCAAAGACGCCGGAAGACTCGCTTGTGAAGCAGAAAGGCGCATCCTCGATGGACAAATATCAGGAGGCGACGGAGCCAGCTGCAGAGGAAAAAGAGACAGTAGCAGCAGGAAGCGGAATCACAGAAGCAGACAGTGGATCCTCTGGGGAGGCTGCCAGTACAGAGGGTGCCGCAAGGGAAGCACTGCGGGCACGGCTTCAGGCGCCGGAGCAGGTGACAAGTGAAGTGCAGGATGCGACTGGCAAGCTGAAGATTCTGACGGATGCGGTGGTAGAGCTTCCGGATGCCGATCGGCTTTCGACGATCGCGGTGACACAGCATCCATTTGACCAGGAGACGATCGACCGGATTACAGAAGCCTTTTTCGGGGATGCCGTGATTTATGACGAGTATGCGTATACACAGATGACGAAAGCGGATTATCAGAAGCGGATAGAGGAGCTAAAGGGTTATGTGGCGGAGGGAAATCTGGATCCATACGGGTATGGAACGGACGAAAACGGGAATCTTGTGTACGATATCTACAAGAGTATAGAAGCGGCGGAGCAAAACATGGAATCTGCACCGGAGTCCAGAGAAGAACGAGAGGTGCATCCGCAGTTTGGTCTGGCAATCGAGGACGAGAAAGGAAGTGCAGGGATAGACGATACGCAGTTCGCTGGTATTGTGTGTATGCCGGACGGAACAAAGTATGTGTACCGCCTGAGCCGGTATGGCAGTATGCCGATGGAGGTCAGCATAAAGAAAATGTATTCGGAAGAGTATTGGAGTTACCTCTGGTCGGATTATAATTCCATGCGAAGCTATTATCCGGATGAGACGCCAAGTGAGGAGGAACTGCAGCAGGAGCTTGGAATCACAGTCGAGGAGGCAGCGTCGCTTGCGGACGAAAAGGTGGAAAAGCTTGGTCTTTCCGGCATGGAGCTGAATGCGTGGGATTATCAGATCCAGTGGAAAGAGGAAGGCGGGATGATGTCCAACTCGGGCTATCAGCGAAGCCTGATGACCGATGCAGGGATTCTGCTGCACTATACAAGAGAACTGGACGGCGTGCCGGTCACATATACGGAGGATTATGGCGGAGCTCTGGAGAGTATGGACAGCGAGATGGAGACCTGGAGCTATGAGCGCCTGGATATTTTAGTGACGGACGAGGGGATCGCGGAGGTGGAGTTTTTGAACCAGTACGATATTGGCGAAGTACAGACGCAGAACGTAGAGCTTCTGCCATTTCCGGAAATCAAGGAGATCTATGAGAAAATGATGCTGATTCAGAATGCGGATGTCATCAATTATGAGTCAGCGAGGACTTACCGCATCAACCGGATTGCGCTTGGCTATTCGAGGATTTATGAACCGGAAACAGCCAGCCAGAGCGGCCTGCTCGTGCCGGTGTGGAACTTTTTCGGATCATTTGATTCCAGATATGAGGATGAGACAGGGGTTTACGACGACTCTAACGTGCTGCAGTATCAGAGCTATCTGACGGTCAATGCAGTGGATGGAAGTGTGATTGATCTGGGGCTTGGGTATTAATTTTGGTATTGATACAATTACGTTAAAGCCTGTACAGGTATTCGATATGACGAGGAAGGAGGTGAGGCGGAGCATGAGGCAGGTACTTGCAGTCGTCCGGTACAATTTCCGGGGATTCTGGAGGAATCCGAAGGTGATTCTGACCTTTCTGCTCGGCTTTGTGCTCTGCTACTTCCTGAGCATGCGCGTGATGATCGTGATCGACGCCTATGGGACACCGGTGCAGCTTGCGGAGCCATTTCTGTGGACCTTCGGGGACGCGACGGCGATTCTGACGAGCTCGGTGCTGTTGCTTCTGCTGTTTTCGGATCTGCCGCAGATGAGCAGCGTGACTCCGTACTACCTTTGCCGGACGACGAAGAAGAAATGGCTGGCCGGGCAGCTTTTGTACGTAGTTTGCGCGACGGCGCTATATACCGGTTTTCTGTTTGCGGCGACGGTGATATTGTGTATGCGGGTCAGCTATATTGGGGATCTCTGGAGTGAGACAGCGGCGATGCTGGCATACTCAAAGCTGGGAAAAGATCTGAGCGTGCCGTCCACAGTAAAGGTGATGGAGAGCTTTACGCCGTATGTCTGTATGGCACAGGTGGTGGCGCTGCTGTTTCTGTACAGTTTATGTCTGAGCTTTTTGATTCTCGCAGGCAATCTGCAGTTCGGGGCAGGGCGCGGGATGATTGCAGGGCTTTTGTTCAGCCTGTATGGATTTCTGCTGGAACCGCAGGTGCTGCGCAGTCTGCTTGGGCTTGAGGAGTATGAGATGTACCGGGTCAATGTCCTGATCGGGTGGGTCAGTCCGTTAAGCCATGTGACCTACGCGAAGCACAGCTTTGGCTATGACCGTATGCCGACCGTGAAACAATCCTGCCTGATCTTTGCAGCGCTGCTTTTCCTGCTGATCGGACTGTGCGTGCATGCGCTATCGCATTACAGCTTCCGGTTCCTCGGGGAGCAGAGCTCCTGAGACAATGATGACGGTCGAGGTGCCTGGGTATCGGATTGCTGATTTTTGTCCAGAAAGATACCTGGGGAGCGAATCTGCTGATGTTCTTCCGGGAAGATGTCTTGGGAGCGAATCTGCTATTCTTGTCCAGGAAGATATCTTGGGGAGCGAATTTGCTGATTTTAGTTCCGGGAACTTTGCCGGAAAACGGACCAGGAGTGGATCGTTATGAGACGGCGGGACAGGTCGCTGCGGCTTGGGCTGGACAACGCAGATGAGGCGGCATCGCCGGAGGATACGGGCAGCAGATAGAAAAGTAGGCGAAGCGGTTACGGGAGGGGTGTGTATGGCGCAGGAGCTACGGCGGATGGTTTCTGGCAGAGGGTTTCTTGCGGCAGTTTTACTGGCTGCGATTGCGATCGCAGGAGGAACCACCTGGAAGGCGCAGGAAGAGCTTTTGCCGGCCGGGTGGTTTTTTACTGCATGGAAGAGTGCATTGGAATCGAAGGCGGTCTGCTTTCTGGTGCCGGCTGCCGCGGTGCTTCCCTGGAGCGATTCCTTCCTGCAGGAGCGGCGCGGCGGATTTCTGAAAGCCTGCCTGCCGCGGACCGGGCGGCGTGGGTATGTGGAGGCGAAAATCATAAGCGTTGCACTTGGCGGTTTTCTTGCCTGGGTGGTGGCAGGATTTCTGATGTGTTTTTTGTATTTTGTACTCTTTTTCCCGCAGGAGCGGCAGGGGATGATTCAGCCGGAAGCTGCGCTGGAGGGCATGCAGATACTGCTTCGGATTGGACTGATCGCGGCAATTGTTGCGACTCTGGGCGGGATTTGTGGAATCCTGGGAGGGTCGGGATATCTGGCATTTGGGATTCCATTTACAGGATATTATTTTTGCATCATTTTGCAGGAGCGCTATTTTCCGGACGCGCTGTGGCTGTACCCGCCGCAGTGGATCAGGGGGGACGCAAAGTGGGGAGAGAAAGGAGAGGGACTGTGGATGTTTCTGCTGCTTTTTCTGGCTGTGGCGGTTGCAGCCCATGCCGCCGTGCTGTACCGGAAGCTGGAGGAGCTGTGAGGACGAGCAAAATTGTCAGGGAAGATTCGGATTCGTACAGGGCAAGGAGGGATGGCCGGATGAGAGAAGTCTGCATTGAGGTTTCGCATGTGACAAAGCGCTTTGGAGAGGATCTGGTGCTCAAGGAAGTCAATCTTATGCTGGAGGCAGGCAGAGTCTATGGAATTGTCGGAAACAATGGTTCAGGGAAAACAGTTCTGATGAAGTGCATCTGCGGCTTCCTGACTGTGACAACCGGGACAATCCGGGTGTTTGGGCAGAGGATCGGGACAGACGTGGATTTCCCGGAGAGCCTTGGCGTGATCATTGAGACCCCCGGGTTTTTGACGAATCTGACCGGGCGGCGCAATCTTGAGATTCTGGCAGATATGCGCCGGAAAATCTCGCGCGCGGAGATCCGGGAGGTGCTGAGAAGGGTCGGCCTGGATCCGGATATGAAAAAGCCGGTCGCAAAGTATTCGCTTGGCATGCGGCAGCGGCTCGGCATTGCGCAGGCGATTATGGAGGACCCGGGGCTTTTGATTCTGGATGAGCCGTTCAATGGGCTGGATAAGGACGGCGTGGCGGAGATCCGGCGGATTCTGCTGGAACTGAAGGGGCAGGGGAAGACGATCCTGCTGGCGAGCCACAACGAGGAGGATATCCGTGTGCTCTGCGATGAGGTCTACGAAATGGATGGCGGAGTGCTGCAAAAGATTATGGAAAAGGGGAATGTGAAATGAAAAAGCGGGGAAGCCTGAAGCGGCGAGTCCGATGGTTTGCGGTGCAGGATGGCTGCAGACACGAGGGGCGGAGGCCAGGTGCGGCGCTGCTGCTTGCGGGCTGTCTTTTGTGTTCCGGGGTGTGGAGCACCGCCGGTTGGGCGAGGGCGGAAGCGGAATTGATGCCGGAGGTATTGGAGATAGAGGAATACGCGGATGCGGAAAGCGGGCTTCTTCCGGCGGAGGGGGGCTCTGTCTCTTCCGTATCGGATGGATTGGTTCCGGAAAGCCAGACGGTATTTCGGGAAGGGACAGATGCAGGGAAGGCAGAACCATCCGGTGTTGTGATCGAGGAGATCCTTCCGGAGCGTGAGCAGTCCGGGAGAGAAGATTTTCCGGAAAGTGGAAACTCTGAAACGGAAAAATTGCCGCAGGTTACGATCGATGGGGTGGTTCCGGAGCCTGAGATACCGGGAGGTGGGCAGGGAACGGAAGGGACAGGCCCGACGGGCGGCGTTGAGCCAGAGAACCCGGCAGGGCAGGAAACGGAGGTATCGGCAGAGCGAGAGACCGAGGGCTCACAAGGACCAGCGGGACATGAGACGGAGGAGCCGGAGGAACCGGCAGGACGCGAAACCGAGGCACCAGAGAAGCCCGGGACGATCCCACAGGAGAATAGCGGAAAGGTCTATCTGGGAATTGACAGCTACCACTGCTATGACGGAATGGAGCAGACCTTTTCGGAAGGCTATCAGCCGACTGTGGAGGATGGCGTCGTCTATCTGGCGGTCCCATTTACCTCCAGCGGCAGGCTGAAATATGACCGGCTGACGGTGTCGCTGATTTTTGCTGAGAAGGACAACGCACCGTTTGTATTCCGGAATTACCAGAAAGAAGTGGAAAAAAAGCGGTATCTGGAGGTAAACGGCCGGATGACGGAGATCCGTGGAGGTATGGGAACTCTGGCTGTAGTGACTGCAAATGGGCAAGCCGCAGCGCCAGGAACACAGCCTGCAGCAGCGGATACGCCGCCTGACAGGGGACAGTCTAAGAGTGCAGAGCAAAGCAAAGCTGTTGGCGCAGGTTCCGGTTCGCCGTCTGCCGCACCGGATGGTTCAGAAAGTAATGAAATGGAGACGTATCTGTATTTCTGCGAGATTCCGCTTCTGGAGAATGCCCTGCCCGGACAGTATTCTGTGACCGTGCGGGCGTGCGGCTATACGGAACAGATGGAGCAGACGGTGCTGGAGTGCCAGGTCTTCATCCGAATCCCGGAACCGCCAGCCGAGGAGCCGGATCCGGGGGAAGGAGAAGGCGGAGCATCCGGCGGCGGGGATTACGGTGGATATTCCGGAGGAGGTTCTTCTCTGCCGGAGGTACTGCGCCAGCCGAAAATGCTGTTGGAATCCTGCAATCTTTCCGGGAAACAGCTGGAGGCAGGCAGTACAGAGACGCTGGATGTTTCCTTCCGCAACCGGAGTGATTCGCAGTCCATGTACAATTTGAAAATTATTGCATCTTCAGAGCATGAGGGACTGACCCTGGCACGCAATTCCTATTACTTTGCGCTGGTTTCGCCAGAGGAGGAGATTCATCTGGATACTACGCTGCGTGCTGTCCCGGATGCCGCTGCAGGGATGACAACGCTGACGTTTGAGTTTGAATATGAGGACAAGGAAGGAAAGACGGCGTCGGGAAGAGAGACACTGACACTTTCCGTGGTGCAGCCGACCGATGTAGAGCTGGAAGCGGCTGAGATTCCGGCGGTGGTCTATGCGGCTGACACATTGGAACTGGATCTGAAAGCGCGGAATTTGAGCCGAACCGGGGTCTATAACGTGCGGATGGAGCTTGCCGGAGAGGGAATGTTCCCGAACGGGGAAATATTTCTTGGAAACATGGAGGCGGGGACAGAGGATACAGGTACGATGCGCGTCTATGTCGGTACGCGGACAATGGAGAGAGTCGGTCAGGATTCCGGCTCATCGGAGCAGGAAAAATACGGGACAGTCAGCGGAACTGTCACGCTCCGGTACGAGGACGCAGGGGGAATCACCCATGAGAGTACCAGGGAATATCAGACAGAAATTAAGAAGCCGAAGGTGCTTACACTCACCGTGACAGAAGAGGAACCGGAGGCAAACTCCTGGTGGATTTCGGTCATCGCGATGGTGCTTGCGGGCCTGCTGCTTGCGGTAATAGTGCTGCTCGCGTGCCTGCGCAGAAAGAGCGTGCTGCTCGCAGAGGCGCGCAGGGCATTTGATTCCCGTGAGTAACAGGCAAGGCAGGCATACCAGGTATCGCCCCATTCCTGTTTAGCAGAACCTTTTGCTTGATTTCCTGATGAACCGCGTTGGCCTTCATCAGCGATGCCGTTGAGAATGGCCTCATTTAGCCGTCTTGCACCAGACCAGTGTAGTATTATCGGCAGTTAGCGATGGAAAAAGGAAAGGGGGAGGAAGTGAACATGCGTAGGAAAAAGAAGCTCCATGGCGCCGATTACATACTGCTTGGCTGTATTCTTGGCCTGTGCGTCCTGCTTGCGTGGTTTGGCGGACTCCTGTTTACCCGGATGAAGTCTGCCCGAAAGCTCTGCCAGGAGGTAGTGCCGCTGGGCAGGTTGGTTTATGACGAAGCCTTTCTGGAAGAAGCAAAAAAGCTGCCCGGAATCCGGTCTGTCACACCAGTATATGAGGTGACGGTCCGGATTGCAGCCGGAGATTATACAATGGAGGCGACACTGCTCGGTGTGGATCTGCAGAGTTTCTCAATGACCGTGTCGGCATCGGAAGCTGCCGCAGTCGGCAGTGCCCCGGTGTTGCTGTTCGGTGAAAACAGCCTTGCCGGAATGACGGATCACAATGGCCATCCGGTTTCTGAAAAAAAACAGCGGGAGTTGCTGGAAAACTTTGCAGAAACGGACTGGAGTTATCAGATTGCCGCGTCGGGCAAAGAAGGATCCGCAGGCAGCGACGCCTGGCTGCCGTGCACTGTAGCCGCTGTGTTAAAAGAGCCGTCTGATGCGATCTGCATCTCTTATGAACAGGCGGTGGAACTCTCTGGAAGGACACCCGGCACCGGGGAGCCGATTACCTCCGTACTGCTGACCGTGCAGGGGGAGGAAAACTTCCAGAATGCGAAAATGATTTTATGCCAACAATAACATAGTCTCACACACTTTTTTCGATTTCTCCTTCCCTTTCCTGCTGACATCTGGTAAGATAAGAACAGAAACGATTCAGCAACAACATCTTTTGCCGCAGCAAACGGCAGATAGGGGAAAACAAATGAAGGAAAAATTGTACACAATTCCACTGAATGACGCGGTCAATGAAAATGATGAATGCCCGTTCTGCTTCATCGAGCGCAAGCTGGAGCAGGATATGATTAACTTTGTTCTGGGCAGCAGCTCCTCCTACATGGAGAGCGATATCCGCGAGCAGACCGATAAGACCGGCTTTTGCCGTGCACACCTCAAGAAAATGTTCGATTATGGAAATACTCTTGGAAATTCTCTGATTATGAAAACACATTACCGCAAGCTGGAACAGGAATTCCAGGAGCAGGTGAAGCGGTTTACGCCGGGGAAGACTTCGTTCGCGGACCGTCTGCGCAAGCAGTCTTCCGGGACGAATCCGATTGCGGCGTGGGCGAAGGAAAAAGACTGCTCCTGCTATATCTGCAGCGGGCTTCAGGAAAACTTCGACCGGTATATGGAGACCTTCTTCTATATGTACACCAAGGATGCACAGTTTCATGACAAAATTATAAATGGCAAAGGCTTTTGCCTGCATCACTTCGGGCTGCTGGCGGAAAACGCTGACCGCTATCTGAATGACAAGCAGAAGGCTGCATTTTATCCGGAGATGTTTGCGCTCATGGAGCGGAATCTGAAGCGTCTGGAGGAGGACATCTCGTGGCTGGTAGACAAGTTTGATTACCGCAATAAGGATGCCGACTGGAGGAACTCAAAGGATGCGCTGCAGCGCGGTATGCAGAAGCTGCATGGCGGTTATCCCGCAGACCCGCCCTTTAAAGCAAAATAAGCCGGGACATGGGAGAGGAACGGATGAATTGTAATGAAGCGCGCAGGATGGTGACATCCTATGTGAAAAAGGAACTGTCGGACAAGGAGCTGGAGCAGTTCCTTCATCATGTCGAGCATTGCAGAGACTGTATGGATGAGCTGGATACGTATTATACCGTATATCAGGCTTTGGATTTGCTGGATTCCGGGCAGCACCATGATTACAATTTTGGAAATATGCTCAAGGAAGATCTCCGCGCGTCGCATCGCTGGCTTGCCTGGCGGAAGGTGTGCGGAGTCCTGCTTGCAGCGCTGCTGCTTGGAACGGAGCTGCTGATGGGGTTCAGCGTCTATACCGGATTCGAGATGAAGCAGGGGCAGCAGGAATATACGTTGATTCAGCGGGCAATGCTGCGTCTCGACCGGAAGGAAGAGGAGCGCATCAGTGAGGAACTGTCAGAAGGGAGTCAGGAAGTCTCAGAGGAGAAGGAGACAGCTGCAGAAAACCGCGCAGAGCTTCCCCAAACAGGGCCGGTTATTGAAAAACCTGCAGCGCCGGAGATATCTAATCCGGCCGGGGGATCCAATGCAGTGCCGGAGAACCCAAAGCGGGCGGAAGGATCTGGTGCGGCAGCAGGGCAAACGGATTCCGCTGCGGAAAACAGTGTTAAATCCAAAAAAGACCGGGTGGCAACGGAAAACCCGGAGCAGAAATTGAAGTAATCAGAAGGACAGGAGGGCATCATGCCGGAAAAAATCGTATTAGTCGACGGGCACAGCATTCTGAACCGCGCGTATTATGGACTGCCAGTGCTTACCAACAGTGAGGGAAAGCACACGAATGCGGTGTACGGATTTCTGAATATTTTATTTAAGGTGCTGGAGGAGGAGCAGGCTTCCTATGTGGCGGTCGCGTTTGATCTGCATGCGCCGACCTTCCGGCACAAAATGTATGACGCGTACAAGGGCACGCGCAAGCCAATGCCGGAGGAACTGCGGGAGCAGGTGCCGCTGATGAAGGAAATGCTGACGGCGATGCAGGTGCCGGTGATGTCGCTGGAGGGCTATGAGGCAGATGATATTCTGGGTACGGTGTCCAGGCAGATGGAACGGGAGGGCCTGAAGGTATCGATTGTATCTGGCGACCGCGACCTGCTCCAGCTGGCAACAGAGGAGATTCAGGTCCGGATTCCAAAGACGAAGGCGACCGGAACGGAGATTGAAGACTACTTTGCGAAGGATGTACAGGAAAAATATCAGGTCACGCCAGTGCAGTTTATCGATGTGAAAGCGCTGATGGGAGATGCGAGTGATAATATTCCGGGTGTGCCGGGAATCGGTGAGAAGACAGCGACTAAAATCATTGTGCAGTACGGTTCCATCGAGGAGGCGTACGCACATGTGGAGGAGATCACGCCTGCGCGGGCGCGCGAATCTTTGAGGAATCACTATGACCTGGCCCAGATGAGCAAAACACTTGCGACGATTGATCTGCAGGTCCCCTTCCGGCTGGAGCGGGAGTCTGCGCGGATTGAGAATCTCTATACACCGGAAGCGCTGGAGCTTTGCCGCAGGCTGGAATTCAAGAACCTGCTGGGCCGTTTCCAGATGACAGAGGAGGAAGAGCCAAAGCAGGACGGAGAGCAGTTTGTGCAGATTGCGGAGTTTCAGGAAGCAGAAGCGGTGCTGGATGGACTGAAGGGAAAGCGTGCGGCATTCTGGATGGCGGCGGACGAAGGGCGGCTGTTGGGCGTTGCGGTGTGCACGGAAGCGCATAAGGCGCAGTTTCTGGTGTGCGGCGGCTTTCTGACGGAGGAATATCTGCAGGCGAAGGTGACAGAAGCTGTAGCAGGCGCTTCCTGCGCCGTCACCATCGGATTGCAGCAGCAGCTTCCGTTCCTGAACGCAGAGGAGCTTCGTGTGCGCGCAGAGGCAGGACTTTTCGATGCTGCGCTTGCCGCGTATCTGATGAATCCGTTAAAAGGCAGCTACGCGTGCGAGGATCTGGAGCGGGACTATCTGAATCAGATGGAGCCATCGCGGCAGGAACTGTTCGGAAAGAGTTCTCTCGCTGCAGCCATGGAGTCTGAGCCGGAGAAATTCCTGCGTTTCGCGTGCCGGATGGCCGACTGCGCCTACCGCGCGCAGCCGGTGCTCGCGCGGCAGCTGCAGGGAGCCGGAATGGACCGCCTGTTTGCCGAGATTGAGATGCCGCTCGTTTTTGTTCTGTATCAGATGGAGCGGGAGGGAATCGGCGTAAAGCGCGAGGAACTAAAAGCGTATGGAGATCAGCTGACCGGGCGGATCCAGGAGCTGGAGCGGCAGATTTATGAGGAAGCGGGGGAAACCTTCAATATCAATTCCCCGAAGCAGCTTGGCGTGATTCTGTTTGAGAAGCTTGCGCTGCCGCATGGGAAAAAGACGAAGACTGGCTATTCGACTGCAGCGGATGTGCTGGAAGGGCTGGCGGAGGAGTATCCGGTCGTGGCGCACATTCTGGAATACCGGCAGCTGACCAAGCTGAAATCCACGTATGCGGACGGGCTTGCAAACTTTATTTCTGAGGATGGTCGGATCCATGGAAAATTTCATCAGACGATTACAGCGACGGGGCGTTTAAGCAGTGCGGAGCCGAACCTGCAGAATATTCCGATCCGGATGGAGCTTGGCAGGCTGATCCGGAAGGTCTTTGTTCCGAAGCCGGGCTATGTGTTCCTGGATGCGGACTACTCCCAGATTGAGCTGCGGGTGCTGGCGCATCTGTCGGGGGATGAGATGCTGATCCAGGCTTATCAAGACGCGCAGGACATTCACACAATCACGGCGTCCCAGGTCTTCCATGTGAAGCCGGAGGAGGTGACTCCGCTGCTGCGCCGCAATGCGAAGGCAGTCAATTTCGGTATTGTCTACGGCATCAGCTCGTTTGGGCTGAGCCAGGACCTCAGCATTACGCGGAAGGAAGCAGAGGCATATATTCAGCAGTATTTTAAGACGTATCCCGGCATCAAGGCATTTCTGGATGGGACCGTCGCGAATGCAAAAAAGAATGGATATGTGACGACCATGTTCGGCAGGCGGCGTCCGATGCCGGAGCTGAAATCCTCCAATTTCATGCAGCGTTCGTTTGGAGAGCGCGTGGCAATGAATGCGCCGATCCAGGGGACGGCAGCCGATATCATCAAGATCGCCATGCTGCGCGTCGATCAGGCGCTTCGCGCTGCGCATCTGAAGTCCAGATTGATTTTGCAGGTGCACGACGAGCTGCTGATCGAAACGGCGAAGGAGGAGCTGGAGCAGGTGCGGGAGCTGCTGCGCAGTGAAATGATGCATGCGGCGTCTCTGCGCGTGCGGCTTGAGGTGGATGTGCACTCTGGGGAGAACTGGTATGAAGCAAAGTAGTGTAGAGATACCTTGAGGCAGACGCCCCCTATAGGTCCTTCCCCAAGGCACTATGAGCAGGATGATGCTGACTGGCAAATAATACTGACAACTGAGAAGTTATGTAAAGAACCATAAGAACTGGAGGTCAGGACATGAAGGTTCTGGGAATTACCGGCGGGGCGGGAGCAGGAAAGAGCGAGATTCTTTCTTATATGAAGCGGCAGTACGGCGCGCATGTGATTCTGGCGGATCTGGTATCGCACGAGTTGCAGGAACCGGGCGGACTGTGCTATCAGCCGGTAGTGGAGGCATTTGGCGGGCAGATTCTGCGTGAGGACGGGAGCATTGACCGGGAGCGCCTCGGGCGGATTGTCTATGCGGACCGGGAGAAGCTGGAGCTTTTGAATCATCTGATGCACCCGGCGATCAAGACGGCGATCCAGAGGGAGATTGCCTCCGTGCGCGCAAAGCAGGAGGTCCCGTTTATCGCGGTGGAAGCAGCGCTGATGCTGGAGGATCACTATGAGACATTCCTGGATGAGATCTGGTATGTCCATGCAGATGCCGCGATCCGGGGCAGGCGGATGCAGACGGCGCGCGGCTATTCGGCGGAGAAGGTGCGCCGTGTGCTGGAGAATCAGAAAAAAGAGGACGAATATCGCCAGGCTTGTCATTTTGTGATTGACAATAGCGGGGATTTTGTGGAAAATACAGTAGTACAAATTGATAAAGGACTGGTAGAGCATGGATTTCTGTAGTATTGCCAGCGGCAGCAGTGGGAACTGCATCTTTGTGGGGACGCAGAAAACGAATGTGCTGATTGACGCGGGCATCAGCGGGAAACGCGTGGCGGAAGGGCTGCGCACAATAGACCGCAAACCGGAGGAGCTGGATGCGATTCTGATTACGCATGAGCACTCAGACCACATCAAGGGCCTTGGGGTCCTGGCACGGAAATATGGGGTACCGATTTATTCGACAGAGGGGACGATCCGGATCATGCAGGAACAGCAGATGCTTGGAAAGGTAGACGAATCGCTGTTTCACACCGTTGTGCCGGATGAAAATTTCGTGATCGGGGATCTCGCGGTGCAGCCGTTTTCTGTCTCTCACGACGCGGCGGACCCGGTCGCGTACCGGCTGTGGAACGGAGAGAAGTCGGTGGCGGTGGCGACGGATCTCGGCTATTATGACGCATATATCGTAGGGCATCTGAAGGATCTTGACGCGGTGCTGATTGAGTCGAATCACGATATCAATATGCTTCAGGTAGGGACGTATCCGTATTATCTGAAGCAGCGGATTCTGGGCCGGAAAGGGCATCTGTCAAATGAGAATGCCGGACGGCTTCTCGGGGAGATTCTGAATGAACATATGAAGGCTGTCTTTCTGGGGCATCTGAGCAAGGAAAATAATTATGAGGAACTTGCCTATCAGACCGTCTGCGCGGAGGTCACGCTGGGAGATAATCCTTACAAGGCAGGCGATTTTAAGATCGGGGTGGCAAAACGCGATGTCCCGTCGGCAATGATTGCCGTGTAGCGAAAAGGACAGAAGCAGGGCGTTTTTGGAAGATAAGTCAAGCAATCTTATGATCAAAATCATAGGAATTTGATAGAAAAAAGGAGAAAGATCATGAAAAAAACAATCATCACAGTAGTAGGAAAAGACACAGTAGGAATCATTGCAAAGGTATGTACTTATCTTGCAGACAACAATATCAATATCCTGGACATCTCCCAGANNTGAGCAAGGAAAATAATTATGAGGCACTTGCAATGGCGACGGTCTGCACGGAGATTACGCAGGGGGACAATCCCTTCAAGGCGAGTGATTTCCCAATCCATATCGCAAAGCGCGACGTGCCGTCTGCGCCGGTTGAGCTGTAAAAGTTTTGAATTTACGCGCCAGGCGCAAAGGATACCAAGAGGGGCACAGCGCCCGCGTGGAGCATGCTGTAAGTGTGTATAGCACATAGCACGTACTTTCGGATTGAGCGAATGATACGATAAGCATACACTGTTACAGGATGCAGAGGAACGCGGTACAGGTGCTTTTTCGTGAGTGCCAGGTACTGTGGTGGCATACCTGGCAGGAAAATGCTGCATCATACAGGAAGGAATGGAGAGAGTATGAAAAAAACGATCATAACTGTAGTAGGAAAGGATACCGTAGG
>DKWE01000012.1:16705-16885 GCA_002491565.1 Lachnospiraceae bacterium UBA7160
AAGGTCTGCACGTATCTGGCGGAGAATAATGTCAATATTCTGGACATTTCCCAGACCATTGTACAGGGCTTTTTCAATATGATGATGGTGACAGATGCCACAGTGTCCCCGAAGCAGACGGGAGAGCTTGCAGATGAGCTTGCAGCACTCGGGGAGGAGATCGGTGTTGTGATCCGCTGC
>DKWE01000009.1:0-20044 GCA_002491565.1 Lachnospiraceae bacterium UBA7160
GGTGCGCCAAATGTCCATAGCTGCTCTCGTGCGAGCACGTTGCAGCTATGTCCACTTGGCTTACTTTCACAGTAAATGCAAGAGCTGCCGCGCCGGGTATCAGTTGCCCGGCGCGTTTTTTATAGTTTAAAAGTAAAAATACACATAGAAGCAGTGCAGTGACTGAGAAAATAGCTGCAAAATAGATAAACAAAAAGTAAAAAAGTAGACGAATCTGGTAAAAATAATGAGATTTTCCGCAAAAAGGTTTCTATATAATGAGAGAGAATGAAGAAGACGCTGCGGCCGGTATCTATACGAGCGTCAGATTTCTCAGGTACTTATTAGAGCATTTTTCAAACACGCTCTAGCAGAGACTATGCTCAGTTGCTGATTCCGGTTCGGAGGCAGACAAAATGGCGAAATTATGGCTCCGGTTGACGGGGTCGGGTTAAGGAGGAAAGATCATGAAAAATTGCAGTGTTATTTTTACAGGTCCGTGTCAGGTGGAAATGCAGGACAGAGTGTGCCCGTCGCCGTCGGCGGGGGAGGTATTGATCCGCACAGAGCTTTCACTGATCAGTACGGGGACGGAACTCACGTTTCTGAAAGGGGAATACCCGGAAAATTCCAAATGGTCCACCTATATTCACTACCCGATGAGCAGCGGCTACTCCAACATCGGGGTGGTCGAAGCGGTCGGAGAGGGTGTATCAGAGGAACTGCTCGGCAAGCGTGTCGCGAGCTTCAGCGGACATGCGCAGTATGTGACAGTCCCGGCAGCGGAACTGCGTTTTATTCATTATGACATTGAACCAGAGTACGCCTCCTTTTTTGCATTGGCGGAGACGACGATTAATGGCATCCGCAGGACAGGAATCGAGCTCGGCAATCGCGCAGTGGTGTACGGTGCAGGGATTGTGGGGCAGCTTGCGGTGAGGCTGCTGCTTGCGGGAGGCTGCACAGAGATTTTTGTGGTGAACCGGAGTGCGTTCCGGCTGGAAATTCTCCCGAAGTCCCCGGCAGTTATCCCGATTTGCTCTTCAAAGGAAGATCCGGTGGAGGTCATCCGGAAGGTGACACGCGGCGATATGGCGGATCTTGTAATCGAGACAACTGGCAACGCGGATGTGATTCCGGAGGAATTTGCTGTGCTGCACCAGCAGGGCAGGCTCTGTATGCTGAGCTCGCCCAAAAAGAAGACGCTGATTGATTTTCACGACTGCTGTAATGCAGTGAGCGTCAATATCATCGGCGCGCATACCTCTTCACAGGCTCCGGCAGCGACGTATGATAATCCGTGGACGTGCGGAAGGAACAGCGAAACCTTCTTTAAAATGATACACAATGGGCAGATTGATATGAGCGGTATGGTGACGCACCGCGCCTCCTTTGAGCAGGCGCCGGAAATGTATAAAATGCTGCTGGAAGACCGCACCCATGCGATGGGCGTGGTGCTTGACTGGAGGTGAGAGGATGGGAAACGGATCAAGAGAAGCACAGGCGTTTGATCTTCGCTGTGATTACCGCATAGATCCGCTCGGAATTGACAATGTACAGCCGGGGCTTTCGTGGAAGATGAAGGCATATGGGAAGAACCGGAGCCAGAGTGCGTACCGGATTACCGCCGCAGCGTCAGCGGACGGCTTTGACGGGGAACTGCTCTGGGACAGTGGAAAGGTGCAGTCCGGTAAATCCGTCGGGATCGTTTACGGCGGGCAGCCGCTTCAGTCTCGCGAGCGCGTGTTCTGGCGTGTTCAGATCTGGGATGAGGAAGACATCCCGTCCGATTGGAGCGCGTGTGCCAGCTTTGAGGCAGGTTTGCTGAAGGAGGAAGACTGGACGGCGAAGTGGATCTGCGCGGCAGATGAAGTCAGTGCGCCTTATTTCCGGAAAGCATGGGTGAGCCGGAGACGGCCGGTTTCTGCACGGATCTATATCAGCGGTCTCGGATATTATGAGCTGTACGTGAACGGAAAAAGATGCGGGAACCGCCTGCTTACACCGGACAGGACGGACTATGTGAAGCGCGTATTTTACCATACGTATGATGTTACAGAGCTGCTTCTGGACGGAGAAAATGTGATTGGCGCATCACTCGGAAACGGCTGGTATAACCAGAAGGATAAGCTCAATGAGAAGCTGCTCTGGTACGGTTATCCGAAGCTTCTGCTTCAGGCGGAGATCACCTATGAGGATGGTACAAAAGAGGTGATCGGAAGTGATGAGAGCTTCCTCTGGCATGATAGTCCTCGGACTTACAACAATATCTACTTCGGGGAAATCTATGACGCGCGGATGGAACTCCCGGGATGGAATGCGCCTGGCTTTGACGATACCGGATGGACGTCCGCAAAGCTGGCGGCTGCGCCGGGCGGCAGACTGGCAGACCAGAAGTCTCCGTCGGATACGGAGATTGTCTGCCTCCGTCCAAGAACGATCAATGAGGTGAAGCCAGGCATGTATGTTCTGGATTTCGGACAGGTGCTGACCGGCTGGGTGAGAATGCGTGTCACCGGTGTCCGGGGGCAGAGCGTGCAGCTTCGCTTTGGCGAGGAGCTTTGGCCGGACGGAAAGATCAATTATTACAGTACCGGAAGCGGCTGGAGCCAGCAGAAGGATGTCTATATCCTGAGCGGAAAAGAGACAGAGCTCTATGAACCGGCGTTCACATGGCACGGGTTCCGGTATATGGAGGTGCAGGGCTATCCCGGAAAGCCGTGCCGGGAAGATTTTGAGGCGGTGCACATCCGCTCGGGGGTAGAGCGCTGTGGAAAATTTTCCTGTTCCAGTGCGCTGATCAATGAGATTCAGAAGGCGAGTCTTTGGTCGATGGCGGGCGGTCTGCACGGAGGGATTCCGCTGGATTCCCCGCACAGAGAGCGCCAGGGCTATGGCGGAGATGCGCTGATTACTGCGAAGGCGCTGATGTACAGCTACGGGATGCAGGGCTTCTACGCAGACTGGATGGATGATTTTGCGGACGCGCAGGATCAAAAGACTGGTTTTATCCCGCATACGGTGCCGTGCCAGGATGGAGGCGGCGGACCGGCGTGGGGCTGCGCGATGATCGTTATCACATGGCTGCTGTATCGTTATTACGGTGATGAGAGAACGGCGTCACTTCATTTTGACAGCATGGCAGACTGGATGGCATTTCTCCGGACCGGCATGAAGGACGGAATTGTAGAGGGCGAGGGGGAAGACCGCGGCTGCCTTGGCGAGTGGTCGACGCCCGGTGAGATTCTGATACCGCCGCGTTTTGTCAACACATTCTTTTACGGTTACTGTGCGCGGATGCTCGCAGAGCTGGCGGGTGCGATCGGAAGGGAAGCGGATGCGCGTTTCTTCGGGCAGGAATACCAGAATACGGTACTGGCATTCCGGAGAGAATTTTATGATGCGGCGAGCGGGCGCTACAGCATTGGAGCACAGGGGACAGAGGCCTTTGCCAACAAGCTTGGCAGCATCCGGGCGCGTGAGCTGGAGCAGGTGCGCGCGTATCTTTCCAGGCACGTCGCAGAAGACTGTGGGGGAAATCTTGACACCGGTATTTTCGGGACCCCGTTCCTCTTTGAGACACTCGTGGAGTTTGGGCTTGGCGATGCGGCATACCGGATGATCACGAGCGTGACCTATCCTGGTTACGGGTATATGCTCGCAAACGGAGCGACCGGATTGTGGGAATACTGGGAGAAGGAATATGGATTCTACCAGTGCGCGGGCAATCACAACCAGCCGATGTTCGGCAGCATCAGCGGCTGCTTCTATGAAAAGCTAGCGGGCATTTCACCGCTGGAACCGGGCTACAAGAAGATCGGCATCGCACCGAAACCGATTGGGGAGCTGCGTTTTGTCTCCGCAGATGTGGAGACGCCCTATGGAAAGGTGTGCGTCGACTGGGAGCGAAACGGAGATGAATTTCTTCTGAATCTGGACATTCCGGCGAATACAACGGCGCGGGTGGAAGTGCCGGGGCAGGAGGTGCAGATGCTGGGCTCCGGGAATTACCGTTTGCGTTATCTTTTGCAGGAACCATCTGAGAGGGGATGATGAGACATGGATTACAGAAGCCACGATATCCTGACCGGCCCGGGCTATGCGAATGTCCGGGCGCTGTACAAGGCGGACGGGTTTACCGACGATGAACTCCGCCGTCCGGTTATCGCAATCGCAAATTCCTACAATTCGATCTGTCCGGGT
This sequence comes from Lachnospiraceae bacterium UBA7160, assembly GCA_002491565.1. Taxonomy (GTDB): domain Bacteria; phylum Bacillota; class Clostridia; order Lachnospirales; family Lachnospiraceae; genus Choladousia. Next base: position 4,183 of record DKWE01000009.1, read on the forward strand.
CATGTAGTGTTCCGAAATATGGCGGACCGGATCAAAGAAGGAATTCAGTCTGCAGGCGGTACTCCCATCGAATTTGGCACGATTGGAGCGTGTGACGGGATCGCGATGGGGCATGAGGGAATGCGCTATATACTCCCGGCGCGCGAGATGATTGCGAATGACGTGGAGGCGATGGTGCAGGCGCACCGGCTGGATGCGGTTGTCCTGCTTGGAAGCTGTGATAAGATTATTCCTGGTATGCTGATCGGGGCGATGCGGCTGAATCTGCCGGCAATCCTCATAAACGGAGGACCGAGTCTTCCGGGGCATATGGCGCAGGGGAATCCCTACGGAGGAGAATACATTGATCACTCTTTCATCCAGCAGTCGGAGGGCGCGCTCCAGGCGGGGCAGATCACGGAGGAAGAATTTACCTGGATTGAGAACCATGCGGTGCCGACGGCAGGTTCCTGTGCGATGCTCGGGACTGCGAATACGATGGGATGTCTGGCGGAGGCGATGGGGATCATGCTGCCTGGAGCAGCCGCGATCCCGGCGGTGTACAGCAGGAGGATGGCAGCCGCCTACGATACCGGGAGAGCAATTGTAAATTTGGTGAAGAAAAATATCCGAATTCGTGATATTATTACAAGAGAGTCTCTGAAAAACGCGATCCGGGTTAACTCCGCAATCGGAGGTTCTACGAATGCTGTACTGCACCTGCTTGCCATTGCCCACGAGGGCAGAGTGCCGCTCTCGCTGAAAGAATTCGGGGAGGTGAGCAGGGAGGTGCCGCATACGGTGGCGATGATCCCGGCGGGAAGGTACACCCTGCTCGACTTTTACGAAGCGGGAGGCGTCCCTGCCTTGATGAAGGAGATTGCGGGAACGCTTTCCACGGACCAGATGACCTGTACGGGGATGACAGTCGGAGAAAATTTAAAGCGCGCGAACAACCTCCGCCCGGAGGTAATTCACGGCGCAGACAATCCGGTGCACAGCCGGCCCGGAATCGGGATTCTCTATGGCAACCTTGCCCCAGAGGGAGCTGTGACAAAGCCCTCGGCAATTCCGGAGGATGCGCTGTATTTCCGAGGAAAAGCGAAGGTGTATGAGAGTGAGGAGGAGGCGCTTGTCAGCATCCGGAACGGGGAGATTCACGGCGGAGAGGTGATTGTGATCCGCAATGAGGGACCGAAGGGCGGTCCCGGGATGCCGGAGATGTACAAGGCCATGAAGCTTCTTGTCGGTCTGGGACTCGGCTCTGAGGTGTGCCTGGTCACGGATGGACGGTTTTCCGGTTCCAACAATGGCTGCTTTGTCGGCCATATCTGTCCGGAGGCAGCAGACGATGGGCCGATCGCGTACATCGAGGATGGCGATGAGATTATTGTTGATGTTGAAAAAGGAATCCTTGAGGCGCCACAGGTTGACTTTCCGGAGAGAAGAAAGCACCCTTACACATACCGCAGGAGGGCGGAGGGATACCTCTATCAGTATGGGAGGACGGTGCGGCCGGCGTCGGAGGGCGCGGTGATTCCTACATTCGAGTGATCCGGACAGGGAATGTGCCGGATAGCCAGTATTTGTGAAAAAGACATAGTGAGGCGCTCCGGTTTATCCGGGTTGGGAGCAAAAACGGAGAAGTTTGTGTGAATGGGGTAAGCTAAGAACAGAGAAGCCCATGTGAGTGGGAAAACGTAAAGGAGGATTATATGAGAGAGAAAGCCGGAAAAGCAATTGACATACATGCGCACCTCGGTGATGACGTTGTCTTCGGGCATTCGATCACGGAGCAGTCGCTGCTGGACGGCTACCGGGATACGATTGTGTGCGGCGCGATCGTGCAGCCGTCGCTTCCACAGTTTTATGAGGAGGCAAACCGCGGGATCCATGACCGGATTGCACGGTTTGCCAGGGATTGTACTGAAATGAAAATCTGGGGCATGGCGTCAATCTATCCGCATTTTACACACGAAGCGTACCGGGCGGAGGCTTACCGTTGCGTGAAGGAGCTCGGGTTTGTCGGTATGAAGCTCACACCGATCGGCCATGCCTGTGATCCGGAGTCCGAGGATGGGATGTTTACATTCTCCGTCGCAGATGAGCTCGGAGTGCCGATGATGGTGCATACGGGGTCTGGGATTCCTTTTTCCAGCCCGATGCATGTGCTGAAGGCGGCGCAGCGTTATCCCGGGCTGAAGATTGTGCTCGCACATGCGGGGATGGGGATCATGGCGCGCGAGGCAGTGATTCTCGCGAAGCTTTGCCCGAACATTTACCTGGAACCGACCTGGACCGGGGTTGCGGACATGAGGATGATTTATGAAGAGATCGGACCGGAGAGAATGCTGTTCTCCTCCGATCATGTAAATAATGTGCCGGTGCAGCTTGAGACTATGGCGGCTGTGGTGCCTGCCCGGGAGCTTGACCAGGTCCTGTACCGGACGGCAGAGAAGCTTTACGGGATCTCGCTGCATGCGTAGGCGGCTCTCTGTTTGGCGGAACAGGCTGGGCAGGATGAGTATTGCGGTGAAGATGGCCATCGTGATGATGCTGGCGACGGCGCTTGTCCTGACCCTCTTTCTCGCCGCACTCCGGTATTACAATTCATTTTCTTTTTACCAGAAGCTGGAGGGCGTCTCCGTAGCGTACCTGGACAGCATCGACCAGATTGTCGGCAATCTGACGTCCAGTCTGGACAGCTACTCGCGGATTTGTTTTTCCAATGCGGCAGTGCAGAATGTGCTGGAAAAGGAGGCGTCCGGTCAGACAGAGTTCAGTCTGCGGGACGATGTAAACAACTATCTGGATGAGCTCGTCGCAAATATCATTCAGATTGACTCCATCTATCTCTATGGAAATGATACGCTGATCGCATCTGCGGACCAGAAAGGGAACCATTATCCGAAGCACCGGAATCTGCGGGAATTTGAATGGTATAGCGAGACAGAGGGTGGGGAATACTATATCGATTTTTCCAGTGATGATTTTGTACGGGGACGCGGAGAAAATCCGGAGATCAGCTTTCGCAGGGTAGTCCGGAGCCTGCGGACCTTTCAGCAGATAGGATACCTGATCATGACAGTATCGAGCGAGGAGCTCAGCAGACTGCTGGTCCCGGATGATTCCGACCGGTATGAGAGCGTCTTCTGCCTGTTCAACGACAGGCGGGATGTCATCGTCGTCTCGGATCAGCGCTACCGTCAGGAAATGCAGAAGATCGGGACCGAGATGATCGCGGCAGGCGAGAAGATGAGAATCTGCGGGATGGACGGGCAGAAGTACATGTTCTGCATCCTTGAGTCAGAGGATCGCTGCTATATGGGAGCGGTCTCCATCGATGATGCGTACCGGGCGGACCATAGCAGGAACTTTATTGAGATTTTTCTGGTGGTACTCCAGATTATCGTCACGCTGGCCTGTATTATTGTGATATCGGGTTTTTATACGCGTCCGCTCCGCAGACTGATGGAGTCTATGAGAGAGCTGCAGAGCGGGAGCTTTCAGCCGATGAAACTGGAGTCGGAGCAGTATGAGATCAAGGAGCTTGTGAAGGTCTATAATGACATGGTGCGGGAGATTAACCTGCTGATCCGGCGGACGAAGGAAGCGGAGCGGATGAAGGGGCAGGCGGATCTGAAGGCGCTTACCGCGCAGATCAATCCGCATTTTCTCTATAATACGTTTGATTCGATCAAGGCGCTGTTCATGCTGAAGCGGTATGACGACGCCTATTCGATGATTGATTCACTCTCCCGGTTCTACAAGATCAATCTGAGCAAGGGAGACGATTTTATCACGGTGGAGCGGAATCTTGCGATGATCCGAAGCTATGTGGATATCCAGCGAATGCGGTTCGGCGGAGAATTTTCCTACGCGGATGAGGTGGATGAGGAAGTTCTGCAGTGGAAAATTCTGAAATTCACCCTTCAGCCGCTGGTTGAGAATGCGATCAACCACGGGATTCACGGGTATACGTCGCAGGGCGTCATACGGCTTGTCATCCGCCGCACGGGGGAGAGCCGGATCCGGATCTGCCTCGAGGATAATGGGCGCGGAATGTCGGAGGAGGTTCTGTCGCGGGCGCTCGCCGGAGAGGCAGGAGAGTATGGAAAATCCTTCGGCCTGCTTGCAACATTCCGGCGGCTGGAGTACTGCTATGAGGACCGCATGAGCTGGAAGATTGATTCAGAGGAAGCGAAGGGGACGAGAATTACGATCGAGCTTGAACTGGAGGAATGCTTATGTCACTGAGACTGATTATCGTGGACGATGAATATCTGATCCGCCAGCTGATCCGCAGCTGCATAGACTGGGAGGCGGCCGGCATCGAGGTCGTGGGAGAGTTTGCCTCTGCGGCGGAGGCTCTGCGGCAGATGGAGTTTCTGGGACCGGATATTGTCCTTACCGACATCTGTATGCCAGACACGAATGGACTCCAGTTTGCGGAGCAGCTAAAGGAACAGAATCCGGCTGTGAAAATCATCGCGATCACTGGCTATGACAGCTTTGAGTATGCGAAGCGCGCGATCCATATCGGAATCGACGGCTACATCCTGAAACCGATCAATACAGAGGAGCTGATGGAAATTGTAGTCAGGGTTCGCGAACGGATTGTGTCAGAGCGCAGCCGCGACAGTGAAATGGAGGGGCTGTCTGCATTTAAAAAGGAAACGGAGGAGATCGTCAGGGAGTATTATTTGACGAGGCTTTTGGAGTCTGAGGTGCAGGAAAAGATTGTCAGCAGCCAGTTTATGGAGGAGCTTCCGATTGAGAAAAGCCATTTTTTATGGGTGGGAGTTCTTGAGTATATTGATTGGAGCGCGGGCGCTGCGCTCACGGAGGAAATTCAGGAGCGGCGCAAAAATTGGCTTGGGGAGTACTGCGAGCGGAATTTGAAGCAGGCAGTGTGGGTTGCCTGCCGCAAGGAGCATTTTGTGATCCTCGACACGTGCGAGGAGACAGACCATAAGGCATTTTTGCGTGACCTTGCGGCCGAGTGGCGCCGGAGCTTCGGGTGCGCGCTGTATTGCGGGAGCGATACGGTCCGTGGCCAGGAGAAGAGCATCCATGCGGCCTACCTGTGTGCGGCAGAACGGCTGAGCACGGCTCTGATTAACAGCGACAGTGGGTATGAGAGCTCACCGGATCAGCACGTCGCCCGGAAAAAGTTTTCGCAGCTTTTCTCGATGGCAGAGCTGCGCAAGCTTCAGTACTGCATCGAATCGGACTCTCCGGCCGAGCTGAGGGAGGTTGTCGCAGAGTGGTTCGGCGGATGGGACAGTGTGACGAAGGAGGAAATGGAATTTCTCAGGGTACAGCTTTTAAATACGCTGTTTTATCTGAACACACTGAATGGCAGCCAGGATGAGGAGACGTTTCAGTCCTCTTACATGCAATTTTACGACAGGATCGGAGAGGCGAAAAAGCTCTCGGAGCTTCGGGACGGTTTTGCCGATATCTGTGCAGGGATGATCGGCACACAGCAGAGAGAGCCTCTCGCAACGGATACCTCAAAGCTGATTTATTCGATGAAGCAATATATCCGGGACCATCTGGACGATCCGGATCTCTCCCTCGTAACGCTTGCACAGACTTATTATCTGAACAGCAGCTACCTGAGCCGGATTTTCAAGAAGGAAGTCCGGAGCTCGTTTATCGAATATCTGATTGATCAGAGAATTGAGAAGGCGAAGGAGCTTCTGCGCTTCAGCTCCTTGAAGAGCTACGAGGTGGGGGAGCGTGTCGGCATCTACAACGCAAATTATTTTGGAATTCTTTTTAAAAAGAAGGTAGGTGTGACTCCGGTGGAGTACCGGAAACAATACAGCAGGTGAGAATCTTTCCGGCAATCCGGAAGGATTCTTTTTTGATTTTATGCAGAAATCCGAAAGAAGACGCGCCCTTTCCGGGAGAATAATGGCAAATTACACAAGATAAGGTAAATTTTGTGTTGAAAACAGTAAAATATGTGAGATTTTTGAAAGAGTATTTCTGATAGAATAGTGCTATCAAATAACACGTGATTCCAAGAAAGGAGAAACAAAGAGCTATGAAGAAAAATTTGAAGAAGGCAGCAGTTGTTCTGTCAGCGGCAGGGATGCTGGCAGCTATGGCAGGGAACGCCGCATTTGCGGAGGAAGAGCAGATCACGCTGAAGATTTCCCACATTTTTGTTGATCAGAACGACGGGCAGACCATTGGCTGGTACCGGGCGCTGGACGAGTACAAGGAGGCACATCCGAATGTGACGATTGTCGAGGACACGGCGGACAATGACGCGTACAAGACAAAGCTGAAGACGCAGCTTGCAGCTGGCGATGTCCCGGATGTGTTCTACGCATGGGGCGGCGGTTTTTCGTCACCGTTCGTGGATGCAGGAATCATCGAGAATCTGGATGCGTATGTGGAGAATGGCACGATCAACATGGACGCGATGATGCCGGATATCTGCAACAATTTCTACTACAGCGATTCGCTCTACGCACTTCCGCTGGACAGCTTCATCGGAGTTCTGATGTGCAACCAGGAGCTGTTTGATACCTACAGTCTGGAGGTGCCGAAGACCATGGATGACCTCTATGCGGTGTCCAAGGTCTTCCAGGAAAATGGGATTACCCCGCTCGCGATGGGGGAAAAGGACAAGTGGCCGGGGCTCTTCCCGTTCGGGGTGATTGCTCTGCGGTATGGCGGAGTGGGGACGACGACCGGACTGCTGAACGGCGAGGGCAGCTTTGACCAGGAATTTGTGGCACAGTCTGCGCAGGAGCTTCAGAAGCTGGTGGATGAGGGCGTATTTGCGGACGATTGCGTAGCGCTCACGAATGATGAGGCAATCGAGGAGTTTAAGCAGGGACGTGCGGCGATGTGGTACAGCGGAAACTGGCAGGTAGGTCAGCTTTCCACAGACTCTCCGCTTGCAGGTAAGCTGACAATCGTCAACTGGCCGGAGATCACGGGCGCTTCCGGAGATCAGAATGCGTTCGTCGGCGGTGCAAGTGCATGCCTTGTCGCATCCGCAACCTCTGAGCACAAGCAGGAGGCGATCGAGTTCATGGCATTCATGAGCCAGCACTTCTCAGACTATGCTTACGAGGAGGGCGCGATCCTTCCGACCTGGAATTACGAGGGCGATATGGAGCTTGAGCCGTACCAGGAGACTCTGCTTGGTCTGATGGGCGGCGCAGACGGTTTCTGCCTTGCATGGGATACCCTGCTTGATCCGGAGACGGCGGATGTGCACTCCACGTCCCTTCAGGGAATTTATGCGAAGCAGATGACTGCGGACGATTATGTTGCGGCGATGGCAGCAATGAGATAATAAAATAGAAGGAACAAGGGCCGCAGCAACAGCGCAAATGTATGTGGTATTGGCTTGCTTGCTGCGGCCTTTCTGTCCAGACGAAAGGAGCAGGTATGAATAAAATTTTAGGAAATAAGACGGCAATCACTCTGTTCATTGCTCCTTCCCTTATTTTGTTTGGCGGTATTATATTTTATTCGATTGTCATGTCGTTCCGCTATAGTCTGCTGGACTGGAATGGATTCGGGGAGGGTGTATTTGCCGGCTTTGGGAATTATATCAAGATGTTTCAGGATAAGGTGTTCCTCCGGTCTGCCGCAAATTCGCTTCTGCTCGGTGTGATCACGCTGTTTACGCAGCTTCCGCTCGCACTTCTGCTTGCGCTGATCCTGACAAGCGGAGTGAAGGGGGAGGGTTTCTTCCGGACCGTTTTCTTTATCCCGATGACGCTGTCCTCGGTCGTGATTGGCCAGCTCTGGCTGAAAATTTACAATCCGAACTACGGGATTCTGAATAGTGTGCTTGGCGCGCTTGGGCTTACCTCCCTGCAGAGAAACTGGCTCGGGGATGTGAACACGGCGCTGCTCTCCGCGTTTGTCCCGATTATCTGGCAGAATGTCGGCTATCATATGCTGCTGTTCTACACCTCGATCAAGTCTATCTCACAGGAGGTTGTGGAGGCAGCGAAGCTGGATGGGGCGACCGGGCTTACATCGGCGTTTTATATCAAGATTCCGCTGATCAAGCCGATGATCCGCACCTGTGCGATTTTCGTCATTATCGGATCGATGAAAGCGTTTGACATGATTTATGTGCTGACGAATGGAGGCCCGGTTCACATGACGGAGGTTCCCAGCTCGCTGATGTTCAGCAGCATTTTCAATCTGAATAAATACGGGTACGGGAGCGCGATCTCAATCTTTATTGTGGCCGAATGTATTTTGATGGCGGTAGCACTGCAGAAGCTGTTCCGCGTGAAGGACAGCGCGATATGACAAGGGGGGAAGGGCGATGTCTGAAAAATTGAAATCAAGAAAGGGAAATCGGCTTGTCCGGCTCATCACCGCAGTTTTCCTGCTTTTCTGGGCTGCACTCCAGATCTATCCGCTTGTCTGGCTCGTGTTCTTCTCCTTCAAGAGCAATGAGGAAATATTCGGGGGCAATATCATAGGACCGCCGATGGTATGGAAGACCGGGAACTACGCAAACGCACTGCTCGGCGGGAATGTGTTCCGGTATCTGTTTAACAGTGTGTGGGTGTCCCTGGTCGTGGTTGCGATATCCTCTGTTCTGATCGGGACATCGGCGTATGCGCTGAGCAGAATGCGCTGGAAGCTGAGAAAGCCGGCCTACTGGGTCTTTGTTTCCGGAATGACGATCCCGCTCCATGCGACACTGCTCCCGCTGTTCCTGCTGTTTCGAAAGATGCAGATCATCAACACGCCCCTTGCGATCGTAATCCCCTATGTCGTGTTTGCACTGCCGACCGGGGTACTGATTCTGACAAATACCTTCTCAGCGCTTCCGATTGAGCTGGAGGAGTCTGCCTGTATCGATGGCTGCAGCGTGTATCAGATGTTCTGGAGGATTATGTTTCCGCTCGTGAGGCCGACGCTGGCGGCGGTCGCACTCTTTACTTTTCTCTCCTCGTGGAATGAGCTGATGTTTGCAATGACGTTTATCAGCGATCCGAAGTGGAAGACACTGACCGTTGGGCTGCAGAGCCTTTCCGGTATGTATTATACCGAGTGGGGGCCCATCGGAGCGGGTATGGTTGTCGCGACTGCGCCGGTACTCGTGATTTACCTGATCCTGAGCAAGCAGGTGCAGAATGCGCTTGTGATGGGGGCGGTGAAAGGGTAAGAGAGGAAGGCAGGAAAAATACAGGAAAGAAATTAAGTATGCAGGCTGCATTTTGGGGATAGCAGCTGGAAAGGGTGAATGGAATGAAACTGAGAATTGGAATGATTGGCTGCGGAGGAATTGCAGTCAGCAAGCACCTGAAGACGCTGAGGGATCTCGGGGATCTGTGTGAGATCACCGCATTTTGCGACGGGGTGCCGGGAAGGGCTGCGGCAGCGGCGAAGGAATTTGGAACAGAGGGTGCGCAGGTGTGCTCAGATTACCATGAGCTGCTTGCAAATCCTGCTGTGGATGTGGTCTATGTGCTGACTCCGAATATCAGCCACAGCCAGATCGCTGTTGATGCGTTCCGGGCGGGAAAGCATGTGATGTGTGAGAAGCCGATGGCGGTGAACACGGCTGAGGCACAGAAGATGATGGATGCGTGGAAGGCGTCTGGAAAGAAATTTTCAATTGGATATCAAAACCGGTTCCGTCCGGACGCAAGGCATCTGTATGAAGCATGCCGAAGCGGTGACTTGGGGGAGATTTATTACGCGAAAGCATACGCAGTTCGCAGACGGGGTGTGCCGACCTGGGGCAGTTTTATCCGGGGAAGCCAGCAGGGAGGCGGACCGCTGATTGACATCGGGACGCATTCTCTTGATCTGGCGCTGTGGCTGATGGATAACTACGAGGTGGAATCTGTCACAGGCACAGTCTTTCATAAGCTGGGCAGGCTTCCGGAGGCGACAAACGGGAATATGTGGGGAACCTGGGATACCGCTCAGTATGACGTGGAGGATGCCGCAGTCGGCTACATAAAAATGAAGAATGGAGCGCTCGTTATGCTTGAGGCGAGCTGGGCGCTGAACACCAGGAATGTGAGAGAGGCTGAGGTGGAACTGTGCGGGACAAAAGCCGGAGCAGAGCTTGTAAACCAGTCCGAGGTCATCTACAACCGCGGGACGCATGGCCGCCTGATGGAGGAAACATTCACACCGGGCAGCGCTCCGTGGGACTTTTTTGGAGCGCGGAATGACGCTCCGTTCCTGGAGGCGAAGGAGTGGCTGACCTCGATTCTGGAGGACCGCGATCCGCTTGTGAAGCCGGAGCAGGCGTTTGTCGTGACACAGATCCTTGATGCAGTCTATGAATCAGCACGGAAAAATGAGACCGTATGGTTTCGGTAACGGGTTCTCATAAAACAAGATGAGGGTGTTGCAAAATACTCCGAGGCTGCAAACTCTGGTAGGTTGACTTTTTCCCGGCCGGTATTCTGCCACTGAGTGAAATCAATTGCTTTTACATCTGCAGGTTTCACCAGAGGTGGGATGATTCTAATGAATGTCCTTTTTGCAATACTTGAGATAAGCCGCAAGGATGCCGCACCCGGCAAACACCATGCCGACTGCGACACGTACTGCGTTCAATGCCCCATCAGAGACAATATCTGCGCCCTCGCAATAGCCGAAGGGCGTAATATATTTGAGGAACTCTGCGCGGTCGGCCATATTGGCGATCAGATTCAAAAAATACATGATTGTGGCAAGCCCAAGGCCGATCCCGGCGCTGCCGCGGCGCAGAAATGCAGAAATACCAAAACAGATGCCAGCCAGCTCGATCTGCATCAGGAAGTAGGCGAGGTGCATCAGCAGGATTTCCTTCCACGGGATTTGCTCACTGATCAAAGCCATAGACAGCAGGGACAGACTGAGAATGATCAGGTTCATCGCGGTGATCTGCATCAGGACTGCAGCCAGCTTTTCGGTGGTGATGCGCACGCGGGATACCGGGTGGGTGAGCAGAAATTCTGCAGTCCGGTCGCGCTCTTCGCAGGAGAGGGCGGAGGCGCCGATGAGCGAGGCGAAAAGCGCGCCGCCGAGTCCGAGTACATTGCCGCATTCGATGGCATAAAAACCAGTCAGGGTACCGAAATTCAGCCGGTCCATTCCAAAGGCGGCAGTGAAACTGCCCATGGAGGAAAAGAGTGCGCCGATGGCTTTCATTTCCCCCTTCATCTCAGGGAACAGGAATACGCAGACCATTAGTAAAAAGGCGATGGAAACGGTCCAGATGGTGAAGGAGAGCTTTCCCTGCCGGAGTTCATGTCTGGTGATTGTCATGTGAGGATTCCTCCGATCTTTTTATAGATAGAATCAGTCGGTTACATTCAGGCTGCCCGGCTGAGAAGTACGTCCGGATGTTTGCAGATATCCAAACATACTTCTCCAGGCTGTGGCTTGCAAAATTGCGTTGTCGGCTCGTTAAGCTATATTTCCCTGGAGGGTGGCAAGCAAAATTGTGTTTTCGGATAACAGGAACTTATTTCTCTGGGCAGCGGCTGGCTGGGCCGCGATGTCAGCGGTCAGGCTGGAACGCATAGGCGCTGCCTCAGTGCGCTGCGCTTAGTCACTGTAATAGTGCAGAAAGATCTCCTCCAGATCCGGCTCGGAGATGGAGAGATCCTGGATATTTCCCTGTGACAGGACGGCCAGAAGGTCGCTTATAGCTCCGCTGTACAGAAAGGTGGAGGCAGCGCTGGATATCTTCAGGTCCCGCACGCCGTCAAGTGTGCCGAGCTCTGCCGTGCCATGGATGCTCACACGTTTCGCATTTGTCCTGGCAAGTACCTCTACACGGTCACAGGCGATGATTTTCCCTTCCCGGATGATGGCTGCGCGGGTGCAGTTGTGCTGGATCTCCGAAAGGATATGGCTTGACAGGAAGATCGTTGCCCCGGCTGCATTTCGCTCGCGGAGGATATCAAAAAACTCCTTCTGCATCAGCGGATCGAGGCCGCTGGTCGGCTCGTCCAGGATCAGCAGCCGGGGAGTGTGCTGCAGAGCGCAGACAATGGCGACCTTCTTCCGGTTGCCAAAGGACAGCTCCTCAGCCTTTCGGGAAGGGTCGAGCTGAAGGCGTTCGCATAACTGGTTCGCCGATTCTCTGCAGTTTTTCTTTCGCAGATCCGCAGACAGCTTCAGAATGTCCCGCACCCGCATACCCGAATAGAATACAGCCTCAGACGGCAGATAGCCAGTCTGGGAAAGGATGGCTTCACGGTCCTTTTCAATATCAAGTCCAAGCACCTGTGCTTTGCCGCTGGTTGGGCGGATGAGGCCAAGCAGGGTGCGGATAGTGGTGGATTTCCCGGCGCCGTTTGGCCCGATAAAGCCAAAGAATTCTCCTTCGGCAACCGACAGGCTGATTTGGTCGATGCCGCGGGCGGTTCCGTAGTATTTTGTGAGCTGTCTGATTGAAATTGCGTCCATGTGCGTCACTCCTTTCGCAGGTAAATGCTTTTCCAGAATTCGATCAGCGCAGTAAAGTCTTTTTCCATCTGCTCGACGTCTATCCTGTTGACTTGCTGCATCATTTCCCAGAGATATCCTTCGGATGCCAGATACATCTCGCGGTACATCAGGGGAATATTCAGACCGGGAGTGAATTGCTCCGGATCAAGATTCAGGAGAGTCTGATCGGCCTTGAAATTGAAATACCGGTGGTAGCTTTCCTGGACTGCCGCATTGATCTCGGGATTTGTCTCGTAGAATGCCCGGACAGTGAAATTTGCCATGTCCGGATACAAACGGATGAGTTCGATCTTTGCCTGCATCCCGCGCTCCATACTCTCGAAAAGTCCTTTCTGGCCGTAGCAGTCATATCTGGTTAAAAATTCAATTGTCGTTTCGGCGCACTTGTCCCACAGAAATAAGTACAGTTCCTTCTTATTATGGAAGTAGTGGAAAAGCAGGGATTTGCTGATCCCGGCGGCCTGTGCGATTTCGCTCATCGGGCTGTTCTTATAGGAATTCTGAGAAAACACCCGGTAGCCGGCGTTTATGATGGACTGCTGTTTTTCTTCTGGCAAAGCATAAAATCTCTCATTCATAGTGATCTCCCTGTGGATCTACTGATAAGTTCATAAGTTCCCAGCGGACGCACGAACCAGGTGGAAAAGTCATCTGCGGACGCACGAGCCAGGTGGAAAAGTCGTCTGCGGACGCACGAGCCAGGTGGAAAAGTCATCTGCGGACGCAAGAACCAGGTGGAAAAGTCATCTGCGGCTGCGCACGAGCCAAGTGGAAAAGTCGTCTGCGGACGCAAGAATCAGGTGCATAAGTTTCCTGTGAACGTATGGGGCAAGTCTGTAAGCCTTTCATAGACCCATCGGTCAAGAACATCATACAGGTATTGACCGATTTTGAGAAGCCCCAAGATGTTAATTTTTCGGTTTTAATTTATCCGGGTTGAGATAGGGGAAACGAGTTTTAGTTTTTGGTACTTTGCGGTTGGTTTTTGGCAAAATAGATGGTATCATGAAGGAAAATGGTATGATTCAAAAACAGGAAATAGTAAGTACAAAAGTGGGGGTATATTGTTATGGATAAGAAATGCATGGTTCTGGAGCAGGGCTGCAGGTTTCACCTTGGGGATTGTCCAGATGCGTGGCAGGCGTGGTTCGATGATTCTGCGTGGGAGGAGGTGACGCTTCCCCATGACTGGTCGGTGACGAGGCCGTTTTCCCGGGAGTATTCCAGCGGGACAGGATATCTGGCGGGAGGCGTGGGCTGGTACCGGCTCAGGTTCGAGCCGGATCCGGCATGGAAGGGGAAGCGGATCTCCGTGGTCTTTGATGGGGTATACAAAAACAGCCGCGTGTGGTGCAACAGCTACTATCTCGGAGAACGTCCGAATGGCTATATCTCCTACGCGCTGGATATCACGGAGTTTGTTTCCTTTGAACATACGAATATCGTGAGTGTGTATGTGGATCACAGGGATGTCGCAGACTCGCGCTGGTTTACGGGCTCCGGCATCACAAGAAAGGTAAGTCTGGTCGTCGAAGAACCGGTGAAGCCAGTGTACAACGGGATCTTTTTCCATGCGTCCAATGTCAGCATGGAATCCGCCGATTTTGCCGTGGAGAATGAACTGCAGAATCTGTCCGGGGAGGCTGTAGAGGTGACGGTCGTCAACACACTGATCCGGGAGTGCAGTCGGAGGGAGGTCACTGTCACTGCAGCCGAAACGCTGCAGCCGGGGGAAATCAAGACGCTCGTGAGCAGCGGGCAGGTGCTGCATCCGGCGCTGTGGTCCTGCGAGAATCCGGCGCTCTATCGCCTGGAGACGCGTATCCAATGGAGGCAGGCAGACGGACAGGAGCTGGAGTACCTGGCGGATTCCTGCAGCGTGGGTATCCGCAGCATTGCATTTGACGCAGATCAGGGATTCTTTCTGAACGGCGTCTCTATGAAAATAAAGGGCGTGTGCGTCCATCATGACGGGGGATGTCTCGGCGCCGCGATGCGGTCGGAGGTCTGGGAACGCCGTCTGGAAAAGCTGAAGGCGATGGGCTGTAATGCGATCCGGATGAGCCACAATCCGCATATGCCGGAGCTGTATGAGCTGTGCGACCGCATGGGATTTCTTGTGATGGACGAGGCATTCGATGAGTGGGAAGGACCGAAGAATAAGTGGAGCACGGGGCACAATGTCTATCCGCCGAAGCATTATGGCTATTACGTGGATTTCCCACAGTGGCATGAGCGGGATCTGACCGACCTGATCCGCAGGGACCGGAACCATCCGTCCGTCGTGATGTGGAGTATCGGAAATGAGATCGATTATCCGAACGATCCGTACTGTCATCCCTCCTTCCAGATGATGACGGGTAATAATGACGCGAATAAACCGGCAGAAGAGAGGCAGTACAATCCGCTGCGCCCGGATGCAGGCAGACTTGCGCCGCTTGCAGCAAATCTTGCAGCAATTGTGAGAAGTACGGATACGACGCGTCCGGTGACACTCGCTGCCGCGTTTCCGGAGCTTTCCGCAGGGCTCGGCTTCCTGGATGCGCTGGATGTGGCAGGCTATAATTATAAGGAACATTTGTACGCGCAGAGCCACGAGCGCTTCCCTGGTAAGCCTTTTATCGGGAGTGAGAACGGGCACAGCCTGGAGGCGTGGCGCGCGGTGACGGAGCATCCGTATATCTCAGGGCAGTTCCTGTGGACAGGCATCGATTATCTGGGCGAGGCGGCAGGCTGGCCGGTGCATGGTTCCGGCGCGGGACTTCTGACGACGGCTGGCTTTGAAAAGCCGGAGTATTACCGCCGCCAGTCCTTCTGGGCGGAGGAGCCGGTGATTCACCTTGCCACTGCCTATGCCGCGTGTGACCGCGGGGAATTTACCCCCATCTTTGATTCCTGGAATTATCCGGAGGGGGAGGAAATTTTCGTGAAGTGTTATACGAACCTGGCGCAGGCGGAGATTTTCCTGAATGGACAGAGTCTTGGCGTGTTCGAAAAAGGGGAGAAGGACTGCATTTCGCTTACCGTACCATTTGCGCCCGGATCGTTGCAGGCGGTGGGGCTGCAGGACGGGAAGCCAGCAGCAGAGCATGAGCTGCGGACAACCGGAACGGCCTGCCGGGTGGGGCTGCGATGCTGGGCTCCCCGGAGATACGAAGAACAGGATGGTAGCAGCAAGGCAGGCTGCCCCGCACCTGAGCAGGATAGCAGCTTTGGGTCAGGCTGCGCTGCACCTGGGCAGGATAGCAGTTATGAGGCAGGCTGTCCCGCACCTGAGCAGGATAGCAGCTGCGGGGCAGGGCACACGGTGCTCGAGCAAGATAGCAGATGCGAGGCTGAGCACGCTGTGCCAGAGCAGAGCGGCATAGGTCAGAAGGATCACACGGAGCCGGAGCAGTCCCGCATCTGCCAGGTAGAG
>DKWE01000009.1:20338-82418 GCA_002491565.1 Lachnospiraceae bacterium UBA7160
GTAGAGGTCACGATGCTCGACCAGGCAGGAAACCGGGTGGAGTCGGACTCCTCACTGCTTCGTGTGGCAGTCGAGAACGGGACGCTGCTCGGAATCGAGAATGGAGATCTGAGCGATGTGACGGACTATGCGTTCCCGGCCCGCAGAGCGTATCACGGACGGCTGATTGTCTATGTGAAGCCTGCACAGAACGGAGAAAAGACTGTACTTCGGGTGACAGATGAAAAAGAAATGGTATATCAGCTGGCGCTTAGCGTATAGTTACTGATGGTGTGGGGAAAAGTCAACAGGAAGGAGACAGCTATGTACAGTGTCCTTTTGGTGGAGGATGAAAGGCTTGAGCTGGAGACACTGCGCGATTATGTGAACTGGAAGCAGGCTGGGGTGGAGCAGGTGTATACGGCGCGGGGCGGCAGAAGTGCGCTCGGGTGTATCGCGGAGCATGAGCCGGATATCCTGATTACGGATATCCAGATGCCTGGCATGAGCGGTCTGGAGCTTGCGGAAATTGTGCGCCGGGAAGGGTATTCGTGCAAAATTGTATTTCTGACGGGATACGATGAATTTGAGTACGCGAAATCTGCGATCCGGCTGCATGCAGAGGACTATATTCTGAAGCCGTTTATAGCGGAGGAAATCGAGCAGCTCGTGCGCAGACTGATCGCAGGGATTCAGAAAGAGCAGAGGACGGAGGAATCGGTGCGCCTTGCGCGCGGAAAACTGCTGGAGCAGATCTGTCTGGAGGAGGATGCAGGTGTGAGAGCACGGCTTGCTGAGGAGGCCGGTCTGTATCTTTCCGATCTTTCAGGAAGCTTCGATTCCCGCGATACAAACTACGCTGCGGGGCACAGACAGGCGGCAGGCTATGGGATTTTTGCGGTTTACGGGGCGAATCCGGAGACGGTTGACCGGCTGCGGCGCTCACCGGAGCTGCTGCAGGTCTTTGGAATCAAAAATCGGATGGCGATTGCGGTGACTGATGCGTGCATCCCGGTTGCCAACCTGTGTGCGAAGCTGAAGGGGGAACTGGAGAATCGAGATGCAGTTTTCGTATACATTGCGCATCCGGTCGCGCCTGTGGCTCTGTATGACCGCTATCAGGAACTGCAGAAGCTTTCGGACCTGCTTTTCTTTGCTGAGCGTGGAAAAATCCTGAGCTTTGATGAACAAGATGGGGGGGCATGTGACGGTGCATGCTGCAGTACGCTCGTCCGGAGGGTAGAGCAGGCGATTCTGATGCCGGAAGGACCGCAAGCGGTGACGGCAGCGATTTTCCAGGGGAACAGGGAAGAAGCAAGCCGTTTGATTGATGACTATTCGCGTTTTTTGAGGACACTGCCTGCAGAGGAATGCCGGAAGCGGCTCTATGAGCTGTATACACTCATAAACTATGAGATAAAAAAGGGAGACGCACTGTATTACCGGGAACTTGAGGAGAAAAAAGCGACATTGGGCTCCTGGATTTTTGAACTGGCGTTTTTTAGTGAGATCCTGGAGCGGCTGAAGGAGGATGTAGATGCGGCCTGCAGCCATTATCTGGCAAAGACAGAGAATCAGGACTGGTATATCACTTCCTGGGTAAAGGATTACATAAAGAACAATTATGCAGGAGACTGCAGCGTGGAGGAGATGGCCGAGTGCCTGGGCTTGTCTCCGAACTATCTGCGGAGCCGGTTCAAGACAGGGGAGGGAAAGACCATTCTGGAATACCTGACAGAATACCGTCTGGAGCTGTCCTGCGAGCTGCTGAAAGCCAAAAACCGGAAAGTGAAGGAGATCAGTATGGCGGTCGGCTACGACAACGTGCCTTATTTTACGCAGATATTCAGAAAGAGATACGGGATGACGCCAAATGAGTATAAAAAGATTTATTGACGGGTTGAGTTTTTTTCGAAAAGAGCTGCTGGTGTATGTGATCTTTGCCGTGCTGCCAATGCTGGGCGTCACATTTTACAATTACCAGAAAACGCGGGAGATCCTGCTGACAGAAAGCCACCAGGAGATGCAGCAGGTCATAGAGACGACGGCGCGCGGCCTGGATTCGACGTTTGCCGGATATGAGACGGTCCTGGATTTGATTTATGCAAATAAGACGATCTATGGATATCTCTGCGCGGATTATGCGGAACTTTCCTATTGGGAGATGTTCAGCTATATCGACCAGCAGATGAGTAATATCATGGTTGTCAATCCGACGATCCGGCGGATTCGTTTTTACAGCACGAACCAGACACTTCCAAGTGATAATTACTATTTTTACAGGGAGGAAGAGCTTCCCGAAGGGTATGACACACTGGCAGAGACGAACCGGGGAGCGTGTGTGGCGGGAGGGGTTCTCGAGGAGAAGGATGCGACCTGTCTGGCCTTCTTCCGCAATATGAATCTGTATGCGAGTGGAACGATGAAAAACGGACTTCTGCTGGAGGTAGAGGCGGATACGATTGCCGCGCAGCTGAAGCAGACGGATGAGAAACGTTCCTTATATCTTGTAAATGCGGACGGGCAGATCCTTGCGGCTTCCGGCGATGGGATGGGAGAACAGATGAGCAGATACCTGCCAGGCTGGGAGGAGCTTTCGGAGCAGGAAACAAAGCTTCAGATCGATGACAGTAGTTTTGTTGGCATCAGCCGTCCGCTGGATATGGGAATGCGGCTGATCCTGCTCGCAGATCAGGAGAGCCTGAACGCGAATGTCGAAGGGGTGACGCGTGCCATTCTGCTGATTTTTCTTGTGAGTGCGGCAACCGCGATTATTGCAATCTGGCTCTATGGGCGGATTTCCTCCGAGCGCGTCAACAAGGTAGTCTATGCGGCGCACCGGATGGGCGAGGGGAGATTTGACTATGTCCTGACGGATATGGGCGGCGATGAGATCGGGCAGATATCCGATGCGTTTAATCTGCTTGGCAGCCAGATCCAGACGCTGATCCGGGAAAATTATGAGAAACAGCTGATGCTGAAAACGAGTGAGATGAATCTGCTGCAGGAGCAGATCAATCCGCATTTTCTTTACAACGCGCTGTCGGTTATTTCATCGACCGCACTGCGGGAAGGCGGGAGGCGGACGGTCGCGAGTGTGCGGTATCTTGCGGATTTTTACCGGATCTCATTAAATAAGGGGCTCACGATTGTAACCGTGAAGGAAGAGGTCGAGCTGCTGAAGAATTATATGAAGATTCAGAAGCTGCGATTTGAGGATATGGTGGACATTGTCTATGACATCGATGAGGCTGCATATCCGTACCGGACGCTGAAGCTGGTGCTGCAGCCGCTTGTGGAAAATGCGATCCATCATGGAAGGAGAGAGGACTGTGTGCTGCACATTGTCGTGCGGGTCGGTCTTGCTCCGGATGCAGTGATCTATCAGATCCGGGACGACGGGGAAGGGATTTCAAAGGAGCGGCTGTCTGAGCTGCGCGGGGAGCTGAAACGGTCGCAGGAGGGCTTCGGACTGAAAAATGTTGACATTCGTGTCAAGCTGAATTACGGCGAGAAGTATGGCGTGACACTGGACAGCGAATACGGGCAGGGCACAGAGGTCACGGTCAGGATTCCCAGGGTGCCAGATGCGTAAGATACAGGAGCAGGTGTCGCAAAATAGCAGAAAGCTACAAGTGATGGTACATGGCCACTCGGCCAAGTACCTGAGCTTGATCCCTAACTGCATTTTGCGACACCCTCTTTTTATTTTTGCGATGCAGGTTAGCCAACCGCTAACTAAGAGAGGGATGCCTGGATGGGTGCAAGCTCTTGTAGTGAGTCTTTACAGGTTATTAAATTCCAGAAGACCTCGCTTTTCTGTGAGGCATCTTTGCAATCGTGCCTGGTGCGGCGGCAGTCTGTGGTAAAAAGTGAAAGAAATCGTAAAATCCGGACAGAACAAACCTGCCGGGCAGAAAAATGTGTTAAAAATTGAAAGGGATTGTAAAATGCTTTTCTTGTGCGCACGTCAAAATGCTGATAAAATTCCAGACAGAGAAGAGAACTTGTACAAAACAAACAAAGAGAGGTGTTGCCTATGAAAAAAACATCGGCGGTGCGTACAAAATCCCACAAAAGCATTGGCGCCAGGCTCTGGGAGCAGAGATATCTCTTCTTGCTGCTGCTTCCGGCACTGGTCTGGGTCATTTTGATTTGCTACGCTCCTATGACCGGACTGTACATGGCGTTTGTAAATTACACGCCGAAGGGAAATGGATACTTCCAGGATCTGATTCAGTCCCCGTTCGTCGGGATGGACTGGTTTGAGTATTTTTTCTCGACTGATTTTATCAAAATCATGAGAAATACGCTTGCGACCAGCCTGCTGACCCTGCTGTTTTCGTTCCCGCTCCCGATTCTGCTTGCGATCTGCCTGAATGAAGTCAAGAGACCGGGCGTGAAGAAGTTCATTCAGACTGCGTCCTACCTTCCGTATTTTATATCGTGGGTAATCGCAGCCAATATCTTCATCACATTCCTGTCCTCCGACGGCGTGATCAACCAGCTCCTGATGGCGATCGGATTTACGGATGAGCAGATCCTGTTCTTCCAGCACGGACCGTATTTCTGGTGGATCATCGCAATCGCAAATGCGTGGAAGGTGCTAGGCTACAACGCGATCATCTATCTGGCTGCGATCTCCGGAATCAGCCAGGATATGTATGAGGCAGCGGATGTGGACGGTGCGTCGAGGCTTCAGAAGATCTGGTATGTGACGCTTCCTGCACTGAAACCGACCATTCTTGTCCTCCTGATTCTTGCGATTGGCGGCGTTCTGAACACTGGATTTGAGCAGCAGCTGTTGATGGGAAACAATTCGATTCTGGACTACTCGGATGTGCTTGACACCTACGCGTACCGTTACGGCCTGAAAAACGGCATGTATTCGTATGGTACTGCAGTTGGCCTGTTTAAATCGGTCGTATCGTTTATCCTCGTGATGGGTGCGAATTACATATCCAAGAAATTCAGCGATGACAACAGCGCATTGTTCTAAGGAGGCAGAATATGGTAAATAATAAAATCAAGACAAAAAAACCTGTCTCAGAAATCATATTTGATATTTTTGTGGTTATTTTCCTTGCGCTGGTCGTGATTGTCTGCGTGTATCCGTTCTGGAATATTTTTATCATCTCCATCAATGACGCGACAGACGCGATCCGCGGCGGACTGTACTTCCTTCCGAGAAAGCTGAGTCTGGCAAGCTACAAGGACATCCTGTCCCGGTCGACCTTCCTGCACTCGATTCTCGTGACACTGGCGAGAACCGGAATCGGCACGCCGCTGGCTGTGCTTGCCACATCAGCGCTGGCATACGTTCTCTCGAGAAAAGAGCTGATCTGCAGAAAGCCGTTGACGCTGCTGTTCATTTTCACGATGTACTTCGGCGGCGGACTCGTTCCGTATTACATGATTTTAAAGAATCTCGGTATGCTGGACCATTTCATCGTGTTCATTTTTCCGAACCTGATCAGCGTGTACAACATGATCCTGGTCCGGAACTATATCGAGGGGATGCCGGATGCGCTGTTTGAGGCATCAAAGCTGGACGGCGCAAATGATCTTGTGATCTTTTTCCGGATTGTGATTCCGCTCGCGAAGCCGATCATTATGACGGTCGCACTGTTTGTGGCGATCACGCAGTGGAACTCCTGGTTTGACGCATATCTGTATACGAACAGCCAGGATCTGAAGACCATGCAGTCGATCCTGGTGGAAATCCTGAACCAGTACCAGACGACAGCTGCCAATCAGGCGGCAAACCGTGCCGGGCAGAATATTACCCCGGACAGCATCCGGATGGCGGCAACGATGGTTGCAACAATACCGATCATTATGGTATATCCGTTTATCCAGAAATACTTTGTAAAGGGCATTATGCTTGGTTCCGTAAAGAGCTGAGCTGGAAAAAGAAAGGAGAACTACTATGAGAAACAGAAAAGCAGTATCGATGGCAGCAGGTGCAGTGATGCTGGCAGCTGCATTGGGCATGACAGGGATCACGGCGGGAGCTGAGGAGACGGTGACACTCACCTTTTTTGACAAAAACTCCGGCAGCAATACCTTTGATGATCCGGTAGCGCAGGCGATTGAGGAGAAGACCGGCGTGACGATCGAGGTGGAGAATCCGACCGGGGATCCGCTCGAGAAGCTGAATCTGATGCTGACCGGACAGAATTATCCGGACATCGTTCTGATGGACCGCGGCAATGAAATCGTATCGAGATATATCGAAGCGGGCGCACTGATTCCGCTGAATGATCTGATCGATGAGTATGCGCCGAATGTAAAGGAAATGTATGGCGAGGTGCTGACAAAGAGCCGTTACAAGGATGGGCAGAATTATTATCTGAACAACTGGTACGGCGTAGACCCGGATGCTTCTGCCGGTGTGCTGATGCGCCGCGACCTGCTCGCTGAGATCGTGGGCGAGGACCGCGCGATGTCGACTGAGCCGTTTACGCAGTCGGAGTACATCGATATTCTGAAGCAGTTTAAAGAGAAATTCCCGGAGCTGAACGGGAAGGAGAGCATTGCAGTTACGCTGGATGCGGAGAGCAAAAACTACGAGGGAACGCTCTGGGGCATGTATGGAATGAAGAGCTACTACGTAGAGGACGGACAGATTTTCCACAAGGTGAGAGATCCGAAATATCTGGAAGCTGTGACCTTCATGAATCAGCTGTACACCGAGGGACTGTTGGATAAGGAATGGGTTGTAAATAAGAAGGAGCAGTGGACACAGAAGCTCTCTACCGGAAACGTGTTCTCGACTTTCGCATCCTACTGGGATACGGACGCTGCAAATGCAAGCCTGGCGGAGACGGTTGGGCCGGAGGCAAAGTTCTTCAGCTATAAGGTGGTTGCGGATGACGTGGATCCGTCAGCGACGACCTACAACGGCAGAAGTACGCTTGGCTGGGATGCCATCGGTATCACAAGCAATTGTCAGAATGTGGAGGCAGCGATGAAGCTGATCGACTTCCTTGTAAGCGAGGAAGGCCAGTATCTGATGATGTGGGGCGTAGAAGGCCAGAACTGGGACCTCACAGACGGGGTACATGTACCGCACCAGGATGTGCTGGACGGCTTCAATACGGACTTTGACAAAGAAAAGCTTGAAACTGGCGCAAGAAAGTGGACCTGGTTTATCAAGAATGGAAATGGAAGCGACGGCACTCCGTATGATATCACAAAGTGTGAGCAGCCGGAAACTGCTGTGTTTGCGAACCAGTGCTTCGGTGAATCGGACAGCTGGGATACTGCAGATTTCTCAGGGCTGGAGCCGGCAGGCAGCACGATTGAGGGCCTGTCGTGGCAGAAAGTAAAGGATGTGTACGACCAGAACTTCCCGGCTATCGTGAATGCGGCTGACAGCGCAGAGGCCGCTTCTGTCTACGAGGCGATGGTAGCTGAGATGGAATCCTCCGGTCTTCCGCAGGTAGAGAGCTACATGACGACGACGTATCAGGAGCGGATGGAGCTGTGGGGACAGGCAGAGTAATCCGGGTGTAAGAAGCACATGTGTTCCGGCTTATGTGAGTCGGCTTAGAAACAGGAAGGGCTGCAGCGGGGGATTGGCTCGCGCAGCCTTTTCTGCGGGTGAAAGCGCCGGATGGTGAGGCCGGACGCCGTTTGCGAAATGACACGGATACAGAATTGTGATTCTGGCGTATATGGAGGAGCAGAAGATGGCGATTGTAATAGAGGAAAAAAACAGAATTTTTACATTGCAGACGAAGCATTCTACGTATCAGATGAAGGCGGACGCCCAGGGTACGCTTCTTCATACATACTACGGGGAGAAAACGGAAGCAGAGGATTTGTCCTACCGGATCTGCTATGCGGACCGCGGGTTCTCAGGGAATCCGTATATGGTTGGGAAGACAGACCGGACGTACTCACTGGATGTACTCCCGCAGGAGTATAGTACGTTTGGAGCGGGGGATTTCCGAACTACAGCGCTGCGCGTCCGGTATGTGGATGGGAGCCAGGCGACAACGCTGCGCTACCAGGGCTGCCGCAGACTGCCGGGCAAGTATGCGATACCCGGTCTTCCAGCCGTGTATGCATCCTGCGAGGAAGCGGAAACGCTGGTCATTGCGCTTGCGGACCCGGAGACCAATCTGGCGGTGGACCTGTACTATGGGGTTCTTGCAGAGGCGGATGTGATCACGCGCTGCGCCCGCATCCGCAATGGCGGACGGCAGGCGGTCGTGCTGGAGAAGGCGGCAAGTGTGAATCTCGACTGGCAGTATGGGGATTATGACTGGCTCACCTTCTACGGAAAACATACGATGGAGCGGATGGTGCAGCGCCTGGCGATCGGCCATGGCACATCTGCCATTGGAAGTGTGCGCGGCACCTCCAGCCATCAGTATAATCCGTTTGCTATCGTGTGTGAGAAGGGAACAGAAGAGCTGCACGGGGGCTGCTATGGGATTTCCTTTGTCTACAGCGGTGAGTTTTTATTTGAGACAGAGCACGACCAGTTTGACCAGACGCGGCTGGTCTGCGGGATTCATCCGGACAATTTTGCGTGGACGCTGCAGCCCGGCGAAGAATTTGATACGCCGGAGGCTGTGCTGGTGTACCGCCCGGATGGCTTTTCCGCACTGAGCCGTGCGATGCATGAGGTGGTCCGGGAGCACATCTGCCGCGGCAAGTGGAAGCACCGGAGAAGGCCGGTTCTGATCAATAACTGGGAGGCTACGTATTTTGATTTTACCGGCGAGAAGCTCGTTGAGATCGCGCAGGAGGCTTCAAAGCTTGGCGTGGAGCTGTTCGTGATGGATGACGGCTGGTTTGGCAAGCGCGATACAGATTTTTCCGGGCTTGGGGACTGGCAGCCGAACGAGAAGAAGCTGAAGTGTACGCTGAAGGAGCTAGGGGAGAAAATCTGTGAGACTGGTATGCAGTTCGGCATCTGGTTTGAACCGGAGGGACTGTCGGAGGACAGCGATCTCTTCCGTGCGCATCCGGACTGGGCGGTCCGCGTTCCGGGAAAGCTGCCAGCGCTGTCGCGCAATCAGCTGGTGCTTGATTTTTCGCGCAGAGAGGTGCAGGACTACATTCTTGGAGAATTGAAGCGTGTGATTGGCAGTGCGCCGGTCAGCTATGTGAAGTGGGATTTTAACAGGAGTATCTGCGACAAATACAGCATGGCACTGAGTGCACAGGAGAACGGGAGTGATCCGGCGGGGCAGCCGTTGCGTGCACAGGATAACGGAAGTAATCTGGCGGGGCAGCCGTTGCGTGTACAGAAGGACTGGAGCGGCCGGATGAATCAGCTGCCGCCAGTGAACAGGCAGGGGGAATTCGCGCACCGCTATGTGCTTGGGCTTTACCATGTGCTGGACGAACTGCTTCAGGCATTTCCACACCTTCTGATTGAGGGCTGCAGCGGAGGCGGCGGGCGTTTCGATGCGGGGATGCTGTACTACACGCCGCAGATCTGGTGCAGTGACAATACAGATGCGATTTCCCGTCTGCAGATTCAGTATGGGACTTCGTTCGGCTATCCGGTCTCTGCAGTCGGCGCGCATGTCTCAGCGATACCGAACCATCAGACCTGGCGCAGCACTCCGCTTCGCACCCGCGGCTGTGTCGCGATGTCCGGAACCTTCGGGTATGAGCTGGACATCAGTAAGATGACAGAGGAAGAAAAAGCAGAGGTGAAGCGTCAGATTGCGTTTTTCAAGAAGCATTATGACCTGATCCAGTACGGAATCTATTATCGTCTGACAGATCCGCGCATCAGTGACTGGGCGGTCTGGGAGCAGGCGGCGAGGGATGGCAGCGAGGCTCTGGTAAATGCCGTCTGTTCCTGCGCGCAGAGCAATGCAGCTCCGGTGCTTGTGAAGGTACAAGGGCTGAAGGAGGAAGGCAGGTATGTACTTGAGATAGCGGGGGCAGCAGCAGTTGCGGATGGAGAAGATATAATTACACCTACAGCAGCAGGTACGGATGGAGAAGACATAATTACAGCTACAATACCAGGTACGGATGAGAAAAACATGGCTGAGCCTGCGGCAGACGCAGCAGATATGGTTTGCAGGGGTGAAGATACCGATATAGAAGGCGCACGTAGCGATCTGGGATTTCTAAAGAAACAGTATGGAGGTATCTACAATGGGAAACCGATAAGCGGTGCTTCTCTGATGCATGCCGGTCTGCCTCTGCCGCCCGCTTGTGAGGAATACCAGGCATGGCAGATACTTGTGCGGGAGATATAAATCGATTGCTGTGAATACAAAACGCAAGAGCACGACTGGAAAGAAGCTACTTTAGAGTCGTGCCCTTGCGTGGTTAAGGTGTGCTTTTGCTGTATGGAAAAGTGTGCCATTAACTGATCAGCATCTTTTCCCATTCAAAGACAAAGTCTTATTTCTGGATCTCTGGTCTTAAGTTTCAGAGAGCTTTTTGAGCTTTTCTTCCTCCTGCACAATCACGCTCTTATCGAGCCGTTCAAACAGAAGCTGGATCTTTGGAAGGTGATATCCGCCGGGGACGCTTTGCGGCTTCCATTGATTTTGTACATTCAGCCATCCGCACACCTTCTGCGAAGAGAACGGAAGAAACGGAGCAAGCAGCACAGCCAGGTTTGCGATCATCTGTGTGCATTGAAACAGCGTATTTCTGCATGCCTTTTCGTTGGTTGTCCTTGTAATCCATGGGGTTTCCGTATCAAAATATTTGTTAGCTTTCCGGATAAAATCAAAAATCTCGCTGAGGGCGTCTTTACATGCACCTTTTTCGATGAGCCTGCCCGTCGTTGTAAAGAGCTCCTCTATCTGCCTGCTGATATCCTGGTTCAGTTCTCCTTCCGGTACAATTCCATCCCAGTATTTCACAATGAACGACAACGATCTATTTATGAAGTTTCCGTATGCTCCAAGCAGTTCTCCGTTGTGACTGTTCACAAATTCTCTCCACGAGAAATCTGCATCCTTTTTCTCCGGCCCGTTCACGAGGAAAAAATACCGGATAGAATCCGCATCATATTTCCCCACCAGATCCTTTACCCAGATGGCATAATTCTGGCTCGTCGATATTTTGCGCCCCTCTAAGGTCATATATTCACTGGAAACGATCTGATCCGGCAGGTGCCACCCTGCCCCATTCGCTATTAAAAGCGCAGGCAGAATAATCGTGTGAAATGGAATATTGTCTTTCCCATGGACATAATAATGTTTGGCATTCCTGTTCCATAACGCTTCAAAATCTGCTCCTTGTTCCTCGCAGGCACATTTGCTGGCAGATAAGTAGCCCAGCACATTCTCTGCCCATATATAAATGGTCTTTTTCTCGTATCCATCTCTGGGAACTTCAATTCCCCACTCCAGATCTCTGGTCAGCGCACGGTCCCTCACACCTTCATTCAGATATCGGTTCGTGAAGGAAATCGCATTTTTTCGCCAACCGGAGGCTTCATTTACCAGCGCTCTCAGTTCCTTTTCCAGAGCAGATATCGCAATATATAAATGCTTCGATTTTTTAAACGTGATTGGTTTTCCACAGATCGCGCAGACTGGGCTGATCAGGTTTTCTGGTTCTAATACCGTTCCGCACTGGTCACACTGATCTCCCCGTGTTGCCCCGCCGCACACAGGACATATTCCCGTGACAAATCTGTCCGCGAGAAAGGTCTGACACGTATCGCAGTATGCCTGCGGGACTTCCTTTTCATACACATAATTGCTCTGATACATGTGTTTATGAAACTCTGTCACAAATTTTTTGTGCTTTTCATCGGAGGTCTTCGTATAGTAATCATAGCTGAAGCCCAGCTTTTCAAAGCAATCCTTAAATTCCTCATGGTACTGGTCGCTGATTTCCTAAGGCGTTTTTCCCTCTTTTTTTGCTCTGAGCGCCACGGGCGTCCCGTGACAGTCGCTGCCCGAAACGAAACAAACGTGATCCTGGCAAGCTCTGTGATACCGTGCAAGCACATCTCCCGGCAGCAGCGCCGCTATATGTCCGATATGCAGTGACCCATTTGCATAAGGCCATGCACCTCCAATTAAAATATTCCTCATTTTATCCCTCATTTCTATTGATTCCCGCGCTCAACGAGCCAGATAGCCATGCTTGCATGGTATTTGGCGATTGCCGCGGGGGTCAAATACCCCGTTGCCTGTTGTGGAGTATTTGATTGTGATAACAATTTCAAGTGGCAGCAGACCGCAAATCCTTTGCAGCACAGAGGTATCTGCAGTCTGCATGTTTAATCGCTGTCTCTTTTTTCCACGAAAAAAGCCCTCCTCTCTGAAAAATTCTTTTCAGGGACGAGAGCTGCCGCTTCGTGTTACCACCCTAAATTCACATACATCTCACGAGGTATGCCTTATCAACTACAGGTGAGAAATGATTCACCAATAGTCTATCACTGTAACGGGTGCACCCGTCGTAGCCTTGGCTTAACGCTTCGGTACGCAGCTCCGGGACCATTTTCAACAGTTCCTTCCATACCTGTTCTCACCAGCACAGGCTCTCTGTAATGTATCTAACTGTCTACTCTTCTCTTCATAGCCTTTCCTTAGACTATAATATGAAAATCGCTAAAAGTCAATGAATAACACACCTCTCAGGGGATACTTTTCCTGGTCGCGGTTGCGGGATAGTCTCCGGTGTGCTATAATTCGGGGCGGAAAAGGAAACAGCACACAAAAGGAGGAAGCGGATATGCAAAAGGAAATTGAACGAAAATATCTGGAATGCGAGCGCATGGGGATTTTTCTGATCCTGATGATGTGCGGCGGATTTATGGGGGCTTATACTTACATATTGAAAGGCGGGGTATTCTGCAATGCGCAGACGAGTAATATCCTCCTGTTCGGGATCGCCTTAGGCACAATGGACTGGAAGCGGGCGGCGTACCTTGTGCTGCCGATCTCAGCGTATTTTCTTGGCTCGCTGGTATCGGAGATCCTGCCGGTGTACGTGAGAAAGAGGGAGCTGCTGCGCTGGGATACGCTGCTGGTCGGCATCGAGATCACCGTGCTGGTCATACTGGGATTTTTGCCGGAGAGTGTGCCGGTGCAGGTGTTTCAGGTATCGATCAATTTTATCTGTTCGATGCAGTACAATACCTTCCGCCAGGCGCAGGGAATCCCGATGGCGACCACCTTCTGCACGAATCACCTGAGGCAGACGGGCATCCACATTGCAAAATGGATCCGGAAAAAGGATTCGTCCAGCCTGAAGCGGAGCCTACGCCACTTTGAAATGCTCGGGATGTTTGTAGCGGGCGGAGCGATCGGCGCGATTATGTGTCATCTGTTCGGCGGACGAGCGATCTGGGGCGCTGCCGCTCTGATGGCGTTTGCGTTTTTTGATCTGCTGCGGGCGGACCTTGGCCGGGAGAAGGGGAAGCTGTATCAGGTGCCGTCCGGACATTGAGAACTGGGGAGTTACTATGATTACAGGGATCTATCGTTTTATTGCGGCGGCGGTGGCATGGGGTGCAGCCCTGTCTTTTCTGCGGATGAAGAGGTCAGGCATCCTGTTTTATTCTGTTTTTATTTCGCTGCTTTGCGGGTGCGTTTCGGTGCTGCCTGGCCTGGCGGAGATTCCCCGGTTTGGTGTGCTGGCGGAATTTGTTGTCTTCTTGGTAAGCACCATGATACTGCAGCTTCAGAGAAGGGAGCACTTTGGTGATACGGTGCTTGCATTTTTTATTGCGCAGGGGGCGTATGCGCTTTTCTGCTTTTGCACAGATGCGGCGGGGGAATATGCAGGTGTAAAGGGAGGATCTGCAGCATGTTTGCTTCCGGCTCTGTTTTTGATTGGAACGGCAAAGCTTGCGAAGAGATTTCCGGATCCGGACTGGAGAGAGTATTATGCAGATACGGTTGCGGAGCCGGACCGGATAGATTTGAGGATTTGGCACAGCTATCTCGTGCTGGGCAGTATCTGTGTGCTTCTGACGGCGGGAGAATGGCTGATGGTTCCCGGCAGCATTGGCGAAGTGCTGTGTCTTGGAATCGCAGGGGGCTGTCTGTTCTGGTTTGGAGTAGTCCTTGTTATTCTGATGAATGCATATAAAAAAGAAAGAATTGCGGTGCTGGTCGAGCAGCAGTATCGCGGGGAAATGCAGAGTTTCATGAATGTGATCCGGTCTCAGAGGCATGACTATAATTTTCACGTGCAGACCATTGCCGGGCTGATCCAGCAGGGAAAGATCGAGGAATGCAGAAGGTATGTGAATGCTCTGGAGCAGGACGCTTCGATCATGAATGCGGTGCTGCCGGTAAAGGATCCTGCCATTTCTGCCATGATCCACAATTTTCAGATACTGGCCGCGCGGGAAGGGATTGAGCTTCACATCGATATCCAGAATGATCTGTCGCAGATTGCCACAAATGTCTATGAGACAAATAAGATGATCAGTAATCTGCTTCAAAATGCGATTGATGAGACAGTGACACATAAGGACAAATCCTACGGAATCGGGTTGACGATACTGAAGCGCGGGGAGTATTGTGTGATCCGCGTTTCCAATGAGCTTGAGGAGCGGGTTCTGACCGGGAAGGAATTGGGGCAGCTTTACCAGCAGGGTTATACGACAAAATACGGACATGACGGGGTAGGGCTTAGCAGTATCCGGCTGCTGGCATCCAGGTATCATGGCACCGTGTACACCCAAATAGATGGGAAAGTGATTCATTTTATTGCCAAGATTCCTGTGAATTATGCAAAGAAGCCGGGAGAGGAAGTCAATGATGGAGAAAATGCGGGTGAATGTGCTTGTCATAGATGATGATCCGGTTGCGCTGGAACAGTCAAGACAGAAGATTTCGATCTATGCGGAGCCGGAAAAAATCTATACAGCGGAAAATGTAGTAGAGGTCATGCGCCTTTTGCAGAGTATTCCGATGGATCTCGTATTCATCGATGTGGAGATGCCGGATGCGGATGGGTTTGCAATCGCGGACTATCTGTCCTCTGCGCAGCCGAAGGCTTCCTATGTGTTCCTGACTGGGCATACGGAGATGGGGGCGAAGAGCTATGACTATGAGCCGCTGGATTTTCTGTGCAAGCCGGTGAGCGTGCTGCGATTGGAAAAGACCTTTGAGCGCTTCAAAAAAAGCAGGATGGCAAACCGCAGCGGCAGGGAGCAGATTGCGGTGGAGTGCACGACGGGGTTTGTGCTGATCGCTCCTTCAGACATCTGGTATATCACAAGAGAGAGCCGGAAAACAGTGCTTTACTGTAGGGAAGAACGCTATGAGGTGAAGAATTCGTTGGATGAGCTGGAGCTGATTTTTGCAGATTTCCCGTTGTTCCGCTGTCATCAGTCCTATCTAGTAGCGCTCCCGAAGGTGACTGGCGTGATGCAGGCAAGCTTCGGGAGAACCTACTGGGCGGCTCTGGAGGATGGGCGGAGGATACCAGTAAGCCGCGGCAAATACGCGGCACTCCGGGAGCGCCTGCAGAAGGAAGGGACTTATTTTCTCTGAGTCAATCCCAAACAGACACAGATTTGTCCCAAACAGACAAATATTTGCCAGAATAGCCGGTATAGTGCCCGATGGCGCAGGAAGTATTGAAAAAGCCGCTTTAGTACGTTAAACTAATAGTGGGTGGAGCATTGCAGAGAAAAAGCTCTGGCAGTGCTCTTTTTTTATGACAAGGGTGTTTCGTCATAAAATGTTCGGCGGAATGCGCGCATGTTATCTTACCACAAATGAGGGAAAGCAGGGTGAAGGATTATGAGAGAAGAATCTGGAATGAAAAAG
The DNA here is from genome assembly GCA_002491565.1 of Lachnospiraceae bacterium UBA7160. Taxonomy (GTDB): domain Bacteria; phylum Bacillota; class Clostridia; order Lachnospirales; family Lachnospiraceae; genus Choladousia. Next base: position 36,061 of record DKWE01000009.1, read on the forward strand.
TCTGACCGAAAGCGAGGCGGCGACTGGAGACAGTTCCTGGGCTTTTTCAAAAAGGTGAAGCTGAGCTGGAGGTGGATTTTGCTGGCGCTGGCAGTCAGTATTGCGTATTATGCTGCCGTGTCCTTTGTGCCGGGCTCTACCGCGGCGCTGTATGCCGGTGATTTTGGAATGGCTGCAATTATGGGGCTGGTGCTGAACTATGTCTGTACGCTGGTCTTGTCGCTGGTGACAAGTATATCCCGGCTGATAGCAGAATCAAAATCAGTGCGTTCCGTAAGAAATTCCGTGTGGAAGCGGATGATCGGAGTAAAGGCGGAATATTATGATGAGCATGATCCGGGACGGCTGCTCAGCGCGGTGACCAGCGATGCGGAGACTACCGTAACATCACTTATTGCGGTGATTATTATGATCCCGTCACTGATCATGTATCTGGTGATGTGCCTTGCGCAGATCTCCATGTACAATAGAAAATTACTTGCGGTACTGTTTGTGCTGGTGCCGGCCTATATTGCCTATGGATTTTTTATGGGACGGTGGATGTTTGGGACGGGACGAGCGGTTCAGATGCGAATCGGAGGCCTGACCGGTTTCCTGACAGAGCGCATTCGTAATCTGCTGCTGATCAAATCTTTTGCCGCCGAGAAAAAAGAGGTGGAGAAGGGTGTGGCTGCGGCGGAAGGGCTTTATAAAGCGAACGTGCAGTATCAGTATATCACAGGTGTGCAGGTGGCGTTTACGTTTGTGACGGAGGCAGTTGGTATTGTGACTGCGGTACTGTGGGGATGTCATCTTCTGCAAAACGGAGAGATCGATCTGGAAGCCTGGCTTGCATTTTTTCTGTTTGTGCCGATGATTAATACGGTGCTCCGGCAGCTTGCCATGATGTGGAGCAACATTAAGGAGGTACAGGGGCGCGCGTCGCGGATGAGCGAGATCATGGATGCGCCGCAGGAGGCGCAGAATCCGCAGGCTGTGGAGACGGTGCCGGAAGGAAATGTGGTATTTGAAAAGGTTTGCTTTAGCTATGTAAAAGACAAGCCGGTGCTTCAGAACATGGATCTGGTGATCCCGCACGGCAAAACGACCGCGATTGTCGGCGTATCCGGGAGCGGGAAGACGACGGTACTCAAGCTGCTTGAGCAGCTGTATGTGCCGGATAGCGGAAGAATTACCATAGACGGTACGGATATCAGAGGACTGAATCTGCAGTCCTTCCGAAACTGCCTGTCTTATGTCACACAGGATGCGGCGATGTTTGGAGGTACGGTGCGGGAATGCCTGACGTATGGCGTGCACCGGGAGGTCCGGGATGAGGAGATCCTTGAGGCAGCGAAAAAGGCGGAAATCTATGAGTATATTATGGCGCAGCCGGACGGATTGGAGACGGAGCTTGCCATCGCGGGGCGCCGGCTCTCAGGCGGACAGCGGCAGCGGCTGGTGATTGCGAGAGAGCTTTTGAAGAAGGCGGATATTCTTTTGATGGATGAGCCGACAAGCGCGCTTGACGCGGAGACAGCGGCAGCGGTGAGCAATACGATTTTCCGGGAGTTTCAGGGAAAGACCATCATTATGGTAACACATGAGCTCAATTTCATTTCAGAGGCGGATCAGATTATTGTGATGAACCATGGCAGGCTGGAGGGCTGTGGAACGCACAGAGAGCTGCTTGCGTCCTGCGGCAGTTACCGGGGACTCGTGGAGGAGCAGTCTTATCAGGAGGTGTTTGCGCAATGAAAAAGAATCAAGGAGGATACGCTCCGGAGAAGGCATCCTTCCGGGAATATCTTGGAATCTTTAAAGGAATTAAGCTTCCGTGGCTGTTTATTATTCTGATTTTCGCGGCTACGATCGGAAGTACGATGGCAGGACTTTCCGTAAGCTTCTTTACGGGAGATATGGTGGACGCAAACGGCGATGTCCCGACGGCTCAGCTGGTCAGCTTTGCCCTGGGCTATCTGGCCATGGCAGCATGCTCCGCAGGATCGGTGATATTTCAGGGAATCGCAAGCGAGAGGATCAATCTGGGACTTCGGAGAAAGCTTTGGCGGAAGATTATTTATACGAGGCAGAGCTGTTACGATAAAGACGGGGGAGAGATGCTGATCAGCCGTGTTACCACAGACTGTGACTTCGCAAGCAAGCTTCTGACTACGATTGTCGGTTTTTTGTCCATTGCCGTGAGCTTATATATGTACATTTTTCAGATGTACGGACTGAGTGTGAAAATCGCAAACTATGTGATGCTGCTCGTCCCGGCAAGTATCCTGATCGGTTGGGGATACGCAAAGCTGAAGTTTTTGATCGCACAGAAAACACAGGCGATGCTGGCCGGTTCTACCGCGTACCTTGCGGAGCGCACCCGGAATCTTTCCATGGTAAAAATTTCCAATACGCAGGAGCAGGAAATCCGGCTGGGTGAGCAGAAATTTCAGGAACAGTATGTGATGCAGATCAAGACAGGGCTGATGAATGCTTTTTATACCAGCCTTCAGACACTGTACAGTATCATAAGTGTTGTGATTCCGTTTGCGGTCGGCGCGGGGCTTGTGGCAAAGAATGTCCTGACGGTAGGGGATGTGATTGCGTTCTATGCCATCGCGGGCGCTGTCGGGACTTATTTTACGAATGTCATTGACTCGGTTGGCGCGATCCGTCAGGCCAACGGCGCACTTGCGCGGGTAATCAATACGATGAAGCTTCCGGATGAGCAGGTGGAAGAAGGACGGGATCTGGATGAGCCGGATGCGGACCTTCATTTTGTGGATGTCCGGTTTGGATACGGGGAAGAGGATGTGCTGAAGCAGGTGACCTGCCAGATCCCGAAGCACAAGGTGACGGCAATCATCGGCAGCAATGGCTCCGGAAAAACAACCCTGTTCAAGCTGACGGAGCGACTCTATGATCCGAGAGGCGGAGAGGTGCGGTTTGGAGCGACAGACGCAAAGGAATATAACCTGCATGCGTGGAGAAAGGCTTTCGGCATGGTAGCGCAGGGCAGTCCGCTTCTGGAGGGAACAATACGGGAGAATATCTGTTATGGCTGCGAGCGGATGGTCTCGGAGGAGGAGCTGGTAAAGGTAGCAAAGGAGACGGGAGTCTATGAGTTTGTCTCAAAGCTCCCGGATGGGTTTGAAACGCTGGTCGCGCCGGGCGGAGAGAATTTCTCCGGCGGACAGCGCCAGTGTATCGCGATTGCACGGGCTATGATGTGCAGCCCGGATTATCTGCTGCTCGATGAGGCGACGAGCAATCTGGATGCCAAAAGTGAGCGCGCGGTCATAGACGGGCTGGAGCGGCTGATGCGGGGCAGGACGACGGTAGTTATTGCCCACTCCCTGGCGGCGATCCGTCACGCGGACCATGTGATTGTGTTAAAGGATGGCAAGGTAAACGCGTCCGGCAGGCCGGAGGAGATCCTGGCGGAAACGGATAATTATCTGATACAGGTGATGAACAGAAAGAAACCCCAGATGGCATAGGAGGAGAGAAGATATGCTGGATGCGGCAATTGTCGGTACAGGACCGGCAGGCTTGTCGGCCGCGCTCAATCTGAAATTGCATAACAAAGAATTTGTCTGGTTCGGTTCCGGCAATTTCAGCGGGAAGGTCGAAAAGTCGGAGAAAATAGCAAACTATCCGGGAATCGGTATGGTATCTGGCGAAACTCTGAACCGGATGTTTGCAAGGCAGACAGAGGAGATGGGACTTCAGGTTACCGACAGGATGGTGACTGCGATTACAAAAACCCGGGATCGCTACATATTGATGGCGGAAAATGAGATTTATGAGGCGCAGACGCTGCTGTTGGCGACAGGTGCGTCTGTCTCCGGGGGAGTGAAGGGGGAACAGGAACTTCTCGGACATGGAATAAGCTATTGCGCGACCTGTGACGGCTTCCTGTACCGCGGAAAGCGGATTGCAGTGCTCGTGGCGGACAGTCGCTTTGAGCATGAGGCAGAGTATCTTGCGGGACTCGCGGCGCAGGTATACCTGTATCCGACGTACAAGGACTGCAGGATCAACCTTCCGAATGTGACGAGGCTTCCCCATAAAATGGAAGCAGTGAAGGGAGAGCGCTGTGTGGAGAGCATTGTGCTGTCCGACGGTCAGGAGTTTGCGGTAGACGGAGTATTTCTGCTGAGAAATGCGGTGGCCCCGGCAGTGCTGCTTCCCGGGCTTAAGATGAACGGCCCGCATATTGCGGTTGACCGGGCGATGGCGACGAACTACGAGGGCTGCTTTGCGGCTGGCGACTGCACAGGGAGGCCGTACCAGATTGCGAAGGCAGTGGGCGAAGGGAATGTCGCCGCGCACAGTATGATTGAGTGGCTGTCAGGAAAGGAATAGGGCCAGAATGGCAGTGAGACAAAACAGCGCGGTAAAACAAAGCAGCAGTAAGGTAAAAAGTCGCAGAGGGTAGAACAGCAATGAGATAAAGCGGTGTGATGAAACAAAACATAAATGGAAAAGCAGAGCGGCGAAAAGCGGCACTCAGGAGGGGCGCGATGAACACAAAATTTCCATATGAGGGTACGATCAATCTGGAAGCGTATCTGGATGCATACTGGCAGCGGAAGGATGCGATCCGGGCGCTGCCAACGGAAGAAGAATTAAAGGAGATCGCCCGGAAAGGGCTTGTGAAGAACCAGCTTGTGCTGGCGGAGGTTCCTGCGGGTGAGACGGCACAGAGAGGAGATACGGTGGCCCTTAAGACGGTCAGCGAGCTCCCGAAGTTCCACAAAGAAAGAGTGACCGTCAGTATCGGAAGAGGGCTGTATGACCGGACGCTGGAGGCGGCGATTGAGGGGCTGAAGGCTGGAGAGAGCTGCGAGGTTCTGATCAAAGAAAAGCCGGTGACGGCTACTGTTCTGGAGATTCGGCGTAAATCCGCGCCGGAGCCAACCGATGAGATGGCAGCAGCGCTGCAGCAGAAGGATATGAGAGGAAATCTGATACAGACCGTAGCTGAATATGAGGCGTATGTGAAAGAACAAAAGATAAACGAGACGCTTGCCACGATCAATTACTATGTGGTGGAAGCGATTATGAAGGATTATCCGGTTACGGAATATGAGGAGGAGGATATCCGAATCCTGGGGGAATTGGAGGAAAAAGCGTTTATCCAGATCTTCCAGGAGCAGGAGGGAATCGATCTGCACAGGCAGGTACCGCAGTCGTGGGAGGAGGATATGGGTATCCATTCCCTGGAGGAGTTTATCACAAAGCGTCACGACTGGTATCAGATAAAAATTCACCAATGCCTGCTGTATCTGAATATCCTCAATCTGCCCTGCGAAGGGAAAACGGATCCGCTGGATCATTATGAGGTGCTTTCAGAGCTCACGGAACAGATGTTTAATAAGATTGAAACAATACTGAGGAGGAATCACTGATATGGTAAAGACTGTTATGGAAGCGGAATTTGATACGGCGACAAAGGAAGGGTTCTGGATTGCGGACTTTTATACGGATCACTGTGGACCCTGCAAGATGCTGGATCTGGTATTGAATGAGATCATTTATGACAATCCGGAGATTAATCTCGCAAAATGTGATATTGAAAAGAGCCCGGCTTATGTGGAGCGTTTCTCGGTCAGCGGGACGCCGACATTGCTGTTTCTGCTGGACGGAGAAATCAAAGGAACGATCAGCGGGGCACAGCCGAGGGAGGTACTGGAAGAATTGATTTCCGCTGCTATGTACGGAGAATAAGAGTAAGAGTTCTCATAGATACCTTGGAGGACATCCCTGCAGGTCCTTCTCCAAGGCACTATAAGCTGGATGATGCTGGCTTAACTGTAACGGGTCAGGAAGGATCTGTGCAAAGCAGCTGTATGAGCGAAAGGGGCGCCGCAATTATGCAGCGCCTTTTTTGCATTGACTGCCTGTGACTTTTCGGAGATTAATGTGCTGCAAAATTAATGCGCCGCATAATTGGTAGTGTAGATTACAAAATTGGATGGGCATAGAATGGAAAGATATGCTATAATACAAAGAATGGCTTTGCATAAGCTACTGTTGTTCGGCGGAAGGTAAGTCTGAAAAACAGAGAAATGGGTTGTGAGTCGGGAGAAACGAACAAATGAGGATTGCGCTTGCAAGAATAATACGCAGGCACGATGCAGAGGCTGTTCTCTGTTTTGTTTCCGCAAGAGATGGCTTTTACAGGGAAGCGTATGACCTCTATGCGGTCCAGTACCTCTTAAAGCCAGTGCGGAAGGAGGAGCTGCCCAGAGCTGGTTCCAGAGATCCTGGATGCAGCGCCGTGCTGCCTCAGCATTCTCTGGAACCGTATCCTCGAGCGTGGCGTGGTTTTGTCAGTCAAGCCGGAATACCTGCTCCAGCTTCGGCTGCGCTCCTGTGTCCGGGTCCATTTCAAGCTCCAGAATATCCTTCATATACGCATTCCAGCGGTCTACAACCGGACTCTCTGCCTGTACCTTTTCCGCATAAGCGACGCCCTTTTCGCACTCATAATATCCGAACAGGACATCGTTCACACAGAAAATACTGTAATTGCAGATGCCGGCATCCTTCAGGACCTGCACCATCTCCGGCCAGATCTCGCGGTGCCGTTTTTCATACTCTGCTCTGCACCCCGGACGTATCCGCCCGGTCCATGCCATATGTTCCATATGCGCCCTCCTTTATCCTGACAGTCTCTCCTGCCGCTCACATGCAGCATTTTCTCCTGCCTGTGGATGATTCTTCCCGTATCATAGCACAATCTGCCTCCCCATTCTATTCTTTTCTAACTCTTATTTGTGCAGATTCACCCATATTGGCCGCAGCCTGTTACGGTCAGCCGCCAGTACAATTTAGGCGACCCAGTCGAGAAGTATGTCCGGGCAGTGGCTGGCTGGGCTGTGGCATGCGTGTGCGTGCAAGAGGGAAGGTGCGCGTTACGCTTCTTCCTTCAGCTCTTTCATAATTTTCTTCTCATTATAGAATGCGAAAATCACTCCGCCCGCGATGCAGAAGAGCCCGGCTCCCAGAGCGGCCATCCGGTATCCGGCGCCGGAGCCGTCGCCCATCGTGGACACGGCGGTAAACAGCAGCATCGCAAGGCTCTGCCCGAGCTTGAAGGCGAAGGTGCGCGCGGCGTAGAACATCCCTTCACGGCTGCTGCCGGTTTTCATGGCGTCGCTCTGCGCGATATCTGCAACGACGGCCTGCGGGAGAATGCCGAAGATCGCCATGGGAAGGGAGGCGGCGACAGTCAGGATCACACCCTGTACGGCCGGCGAAATGCCTGGTATCTGTCCGAGGAAGCAGGTGTAGAGGTACGCGCAGGCAAACATCAGAAACGCAAAAAGAATCAGCTTTTTCTTGCCGAGCTTTGGCGCTAACTTATTGATTGGAATATAAAACACGAGAGACAGAGCGGTCATCCCTACAAAGTAGAGCGTGGTCATGCTTTCCGGAAGCTTCAAAAGGCTGGTTACGAAGAAAGGAAGCCCTGTCTGGAACATAGTCAGGCCGATCCAGTAGAAGATATCGGAGCCGACAAACCGGCGGAATTCCCGATTGCGGAAGGTAGCGGCCAGAGAGCGGAACGCGGTATCCTCGGTCGGAACAGTCGTGACATAATCCTTCTCGCGGATCGTAAATACCGGGACCAGCATGCAGAAGAAGGCGATCACGGCCATGATTCCGAAGGTGATGCGGACTGCATTTGCACGGCCGAGGGAGGCGGGGAGCGCACTCCAGATGGACGGTGCAAGGTACGCCACGGCAGTTCCGGCGATAAAGGTAAAGGAAATCACGGTGGAAATGTTGAGCCGCTCCTCCTGCGTGTGTCCGAGCTCCGGGATCAGCGCATTATACGGGGTACAGTAGGCGGTGATCGACAGATAGTAGATCATCACCATCAGCCAGAGGAAAGCGGCGTTGACCCAACTCGTCTCATTGACCGGGGACCAGAAGACCAGCAGGGTTGACAGGGCAAGCGGCAGAGCCGCGCCCTTCAGAAAGGGGATGCGGCGTCCATTTTTGGACTTGCAGCGGTCTGACCAGGATGCGATCAGAGGGTCAGTCACCGCATCAAAAATCCGCCCGAAGGCTGTGATGCCGCCGATGACCGTGAAAATTCCGAGGATCACAAGTCCCTGCGGGATAAAAACAGGCTGTCCCTGCTCGATCGAGGTCTGGTCGGGCTGATAAAAGTACACCAGCCAGTTGGAAATGATGCCGGAGAGCATTGCCCATCCGAACTGCCCTGTGGCAAAAAGCCAGATTTTTCCAGTTGAAAGTTTCTTCATAGTGTAAATCCCCTTTCCTGTGTATTGCGATTTGTGAAATTTTTACAGCCCTGCAGTCCGGCCAAAAGCAGTTCTCCCGTGATTTTGACCTGGACGGCCAGGGCGACGCGCTCATCCGACTGCAGGATTTTCCCTGTGGAGGCGAGCTTCTGCATGAGAGCCAGCAGTGCGTGTGTCACGGTGAAGTAGACTTCATCCACCGGGTAGAAAAAGGAAAGGCTCCCGTCTGTGAGTCCCTTCTCCAGAGCATTGGTCATATAGGGCTTCAAATTCAGAATGCAGGCCTCGTACGCTGCAAGGCGCTCTGGAGGAATCCTGCCGCTTCGGGCAAACACGTCAAATTCCTGGAGAAACTTGAAGAAGAGGTATTCCTCTTCAAAAATAGTTGTGAAGATCTGAAAGATAACAGCCATCTGGTCCCGCCCGGATGCACTCTGATAATTCGGCTGCTGCAGGTAATAAAGATACTGTCCGGATACCTTTTCCCAGTAGGAAATACCGCATTGAACGGCAAGCTCTGCTTTTGTCTCAAAGTATCGGTAGATAGTAGCTGGCCCCACGCCTGCCCGCTTTGCCACTGCCTCAATGGTGGTATCCTCCAAACCGTTGGAGCAGAACAGGTCAAGAGCCGCCGCGATGATTTTCCCGGTGCGCTGCTGCATGGTACGCTGTCTGGCGGTGGATTCACCGCTCACGCCTGGTAAAATTGCTGTTTGTGCCATATGACCCCTCCTTTTGATAGTGATACTATCATATTTATTTAAAATTTACAATAGTGGATTGCAATTTATACTGCAAAATTAGCAGAAACAGGACGAAAATTAGAGAGAACACGAAACGGAAAAGTGTGGTATAATATTCGGAATAACTTTGCGCAGCCATAGCTGTCCGGCGGCGTATGTGTCCGGGAGGAAAACACAACAGTGGGATGTGAGTCGGGAGGAGTGGTCAAATGAAGATTGCAGTCTGTGATGATTGCCGGAAGGATGCCCAGGAGCTGAGAAATTTTCTGGGGAGCAGCAAGCATGATATCAGGATTTACACCAGCGCCAGGGCAATTCTTTCGGATGTTCGGGAAAAGATGGCCAGGTATGACCTATACCTGATTGATATTTTTATTGAGGAGTCGATCGACGGGATTGAGCTTGCGAAGCTGATCCGCAGATATGATGCAGAAGCTGTCATCTGCTTTGTCTCTGCAAGCGATGGTTTCTACAGAGAAGCCTATGATCTTTATGCGGTTCAGTACCTGCTGAAGCCAGTGCAGCAGGAGGATATCGACAGGCTTTTGGAATGGGTGTCGAAAAGCATTGCGCGGGACAGGGGGCAGAGTCTGACCTTCAAATGGCGGGGGAGTACCGGAAGCATTCCTTACGGGGAAATTCTGTATATCAACAGCAGAGGACGTACCGTTTTCATTCACTGCAAAGATGGGGCCGTGCAGGAAATTTCCTGCCGCTTAGACGAGATCGCTGATAAAATTTGCGGGGATATCTTTTGCCGCTGCCATCAGAGCTTTATCGTAAATATGTATCACGTAGAGAGCATGAGAGGGAAGGACCTGATTGTTGAGGAGAACCAGATTCCCATTTCAAGGCGGTATTATGCGCAGGTTAAGAAACAATATCAGGAACTTCTGTTCCAGGAGGTGGATTGATGAACGAGGATATGCTGCTCCGCGATATTTCTATTTTCTGGTGTCTGCTGCATGTGGCGGTCATATTCACTATGCTGTATCGCCCAAAGTATGAGAGAAAAAAGGCTCTGTTTCTGATTTTTCTTGGGATTGGAGTGCTGATCGTTGCGAATTGGGCCGGCCTTTGGATGCTTGGGCATAATCGGATGGGAAAGCTGTTTCTTCTGACCTGTACGTTTCCGAGTCTGATTTATTTCTGGCTGCTCTCCGCGGACAAGAATGGAAAATTTCTGCTGACCTTCTGTCTGGCGGATACTTCCTGTCTGTGGATTATGGTAGTAACTAATCTGCTGGATACCTTTTTTGGAGGAGAGCGGTATGAGGTGATGCTGGTGAGCCGGTTGATTTTGATGCCAGCTCTGGAGTATGGGGTATATCGCTATTTCCGGGGATATTACCTGAAGCTTCAGAATGAAGTCGAAAAGGGCTGGGGGATCTTTGCGGGGATGACCATGCTGTATTATGTCCTGCTGGCAGTTGTGGCAGATTTTCCCACGAATATTTCTGAGTGGCCCGAGGATGTACCAGCGTGTATTCTGATTCTGCTGCTCATGTTTTTTACGTATGCCACGATGTTTACGTCGCTTTACGGGCAGTTTCTTCTCTATCAGAAAAAGCAGAGTGAGAGAAGCCTGTCGGAGCAGAAACGGCGGCTGGAGCAGCAGCTTGAGAGCCAGCAGCAGATACGGAGGATCAGGCACGATATGAAGGGCTATGCAATTACCCTCTCAGGAATTCTTGCCGCGGGCAAGGTGGAGGAAGCATCGGCATATCTGCAAAAGGTGGCGTCTGTGGTGGAGCCTGTGTTTACGCAATTTTGTTCGAACATGTACTTAAATGCGGTGTTTGCGCACTATGTTCATAAATTTGAGGAGCTGGGTGTGACGTTGAAGCTGAATATCCAGGTGGGTGAGGAAGAGCTTCCGGATATGGAACTGTGCCAGATCCTGTCGAACGGCCTGGAAAACGCATGGGAGGCATCACAAAAGCTGCCTTTGGCAAAGAGGGAGGCCTCGGTACAGATGAGGTACAGCAGGGAGTATCTGATCATCCGGATCAGGAACCGGTGCGCGGAGGGGCTGCATGTGGAGAAGGGCACGATCCCTGCCACAGAGAAAACAGAAACAGGGCACGGCTTTGGACTTATTACGATCCGGGAGGCCGCGGAGCGGCTCTCCGGGAACATGTTCTGTTATACGGATGCGGGGCAGTTTGTGCTGGATGTTATGGTGAAGACAGCGTGAGAAGGAACTCCTTCACTGCATCTGTCATCATTTCCAGATGATGATCAAAGCAGTGGCTGTCTCCCGGGATGATCACCAGCTTTGCATTCGCGTATAGCTTTGCTGCCCTCGTTGCATATTCCAGCGGCACGGCTTCGTCTGCGTCTCCCTGCACGATGAGCACAGGCCCCTGGTACCGCTCAATTTCATCCTCCACATGAATCGTCTGGGCTACCCGGATATAATTGCCATTCAACTGCAGATAATCGTTCTGCAGCAGATCAGGAATATGTTTTGGATCAAAGGGAATGCCCAGCAGATTTCCCTGCCTTGCACCGTCCGGAATCATCCAGGCCGGGGAAAGGGGAATGATCGCTTTCAGATCATCCGCTCTCATGCCGCCGATCAGCATCGTGAGCAGTCCGCCCTGAGAATGGCCGCAGAGATACAGGTCACTGACAAAATCGAGCTTTTTTGCATAATCTACCACGGCAAGCGCGTTTGTCACCCATTTATAGAGCGTGTGATCTTCAAATTTACCCTCACTCTGGCCATGTCCATACATTTCTACACGGAGCGTGGCAAAGCCAATCGAATTCATACTCTGAGAAGCTGCAATGATATGCCGCTCCTCCATGTGTCCGGTAAAACCATGAATCACGATCACCAGAGGGCATTGCTCCGTACTTTTCATCTGTACGCTCTCCGGCATGTCCAGCTTGGCATGAAGCCTGATTCCATCATTTTCAATAAAAAACTCCTGCATAGTGGTTGCCTCCGAATAAAAATAATAATAAAATCTATATAACCAGACCCGAAAAACAGCATGATTATTCATTTGCGGATGATTATAGCATACGCCTACTCTATTTTCAATGCCGATCAGGGTTTTCAAGACTGTGACATAAAGGGTCTTTTTTGCACAATATTGCGCCGCAAATGACTGGAAAATTATGTAATATTGTAGGATAATAAGCTAGACTCGCGTGACCTTTTTGTGAAAGTTCGGTATGAGGATACTGGAAGGGTACAGATGGCAGAGCATGAATAGAAGCAAAAGGCACAGAAGAAAAAAGGAGGCAGAGATTATGAAGCTTGAATTTGACAAAGAAGAAATCGCTGCAGTTGTGGACCGCATCGTGGAGAAGACCATGCAGATGGACCTGTCCTGGGACTGGCCCTGCGGCGTAGCATATTATGGGGTAAGCGCTGCTTACGAGAAAACCGGAAACGAGAAATATCTGAAGCTGCTGAAGGACCGTGTAGATGAATTAATTGGGCTCGGACTGCCTCAGGTCTGGACGGTGAATACGTGTGCGATGGGGCACTGCCTCATCACGCTCTATCAGGCGACCGGCGAGGAGCGCTACTGGGAAATCGTGATGAGCAAGATTCACTATCTGCAGACAGAAGCGCTGCGCTTCGGCAATCATGTCCTGCAGCACACCGTATCCGCGAACAATGACTTCCCGGAGCAGGCGTGGGCGGATACCTTGTTTATGGCGGCGTATTTTCTGCTGCGAGTGGGTGTGATCACAAAGGATGAGGCGATGATCCACGACGCGCTGAACCAGTGGTACTGGCACATCAATTATCTGCAGGACGAGAAGACCGGTTTTTACTATCACGGCTACAACAATATTACGAAGGATCACATGTCCGGAATCTACTGGGGACGTGCGAATGCGTGGGCGGCTTATACGATGTCGCGGGTGGGCCAGGTGCTGCCGGAGTGCTACCTCTACCCGGAATTCATGGACATCGCAGGTTCTTTAAATGAACAGCTTTCCGTGCTGAAGACGGTGCAGACAGAGAATGGGCTGTGGCGGACGGTGCTGGATGACGAGGAGTCCTATGAGGAGATTTCCGCTTCCGCCGGAATCGCGGCTGCGATGCTCGAGCGCGGCAATCCCCTTCACACCCGCTATCTGAATAAGGCAATCAAAGGAATTCTGGCGAATGTCGGCGAGGATGGAAAGGTTCTGAATGTGTCCGGCGGCACGGCAGTCATGAGAGACCGCGAAGGCTACCGCGGTATTTCAAAGCGCTGGATCCAGGGCTGGGGACAGGGACTTGCGCTTGCATTCCTGGCAGGTGTGCTCCGCTCCGATGAAATCCATAAGGATGGGGCGATGTGAGTGAATCGTTCTTCCGGCTGCTCATTCGTCATGGGCAGAAGCAGCGAAGGCAGTAAAAAACTGGAATCCTGTGGTCGGGCAGGCACAAAAACGACAGAAAACGCACGGATAATCACGTGCGACAGATAGAAGACGCAAAAAGCTCTATGTGGCTGGGAGTAGGCACATAGAGCTTTTTGCAGTCGCTGGAGCGGCGGAGAAGGGCTGTATATTGCGGGCAGTAAGGCAGCTGCTGGAGTATCAGGTGGAGATTGGATGAAACAATGCAGGTTACAGTTCGCGCATCCACTGTCCCGCGAGACATTTTCGTGCAGAATGCACAAAAGTCCCGATGCAAACAGGTACTGCGCATGTGTGATAGTTTGCAGTTGATTATTTCCGGAATCAAAGCTAAAATATCCAGGACACATGTGATCTGAAGTTAAGGAGGGATGACGTATGGGAGGATATTTATTTGCACATTTTATTGGTGAGCAGCCGGATGGTGAGCAGATTTATTTTTCTGTGAGCCGCGACGGGCTGCACTGGACAGATCTGAATGGCGGGCTGCCGGTACTGCGCTCGCAGATTGGAGAGAAGGGCGTCCGGGATCCGTTTCTGGTGCGGAATGAGGAGAAGGGCAAGGTCTATCTGATCGCGACAGATCTGTGTATTGGGTCGGGGACGAGCTGGGCGGATTCGCAGAGTGTGGGAAGCAGAGCGATCATCGTGTGGGAATCAGAGGATCTCGTGCACTGGAGTGAAGCGCGCAGTGTGCGCGTCGGCGTGGAGGGCGCTGGCTGTGTGTGGGCGCCGGAGAGCATCTATGACCGGGATCAGGAGGCGTTCTTCGTGTTCTGGGCGTCGATGATAAAACTTGAAGGGGATGCGTCACCGAAGCAGCGGATTTATGGGGCGTACACGAAGGACTTCTGTACCTTCACAGAGCCGCAGGTGTATCTGGAGGCGGAAAACCATGTGATCGATATGAATATCGTGGAGGACAATGGCTGGTATTACCGGTTTGTCAAGGACGAGATGACAAAGAAGGTGCGGGCGGATAAGGTAAAGAGACTGTGGGATGAAACGGCAGTGCCGATTGCTTCGCAGGCACTGGATGCCCTGTTTGGAGTAGAAGGGCCGGAGGCGTACCGCCTGCCGGACGGGCGCTGGTGCCTGATCGTTGACCAGTTCGGAAGCGGGAAGGGTTATCTTCCGCTGTTGTGCAAAGATCTTGACACAGGGGCGTTTACCGTTGCGCCGAATGATGCATATCATTTTGGACAGACGAAAAAGCGCCACGGCGGGATACTTCCTGTGACGGAGCAGGAGCTTGTGCGGCTGGAGGAAACGCTGTCGGGGAGAAAAAATGGCTGAATTAAGATTTGTCAAAGAGAAACCTTTGGATGTTTTTTTGGATCCGGAAGCTGCGTCCGGGATCCGGAGAATCTGGGCAAAGGTGGAGCAGGATATTTTCGATACAACCGGGACAAGCTGTGTGAAAAGGAAGCCGGGCGAAATTTCCTCGCAGGCGGTGATCGTGACTTGCGCCGGATGCGGGGAGTTTGCGGAAGCTCTTGAGAAAAGGCTTCCTGAGCTTAGCGCGCTTCATGAAAAATGGGAGAGCTACGGGTTTTATCTGGTGGATAAGCCTCTGGATGGAGTAGAACAAGGCCTGGTCATCATGGGAAGTGATAAGCTGGGGACGATTTATGGCATGTTCCACCTCTCAGAGCTGCTTGGCGTGACAGCCTGGGGGTTCTGGGGGGATATCACACCGCCTGTTTACGGGGGTGCAGTATTATCCAGCGGGGAAATGGATTGGGAAGGAGAGAGACAGGAGGAGACGGCCGCAACAGTACGGGTGTCTGTGAGTGAAGAGTCGAAAGAAACCGTTCAGGCAGTGCAGGTATCAGGCGCGGGATCAGAGAAGGAAAAAGAGGCTCAGGCAGCACAGGCAAGTACTAGTAGAGAAGCAGACCAGGAACGGAGAGGTCCAAAACTGGTTCGCCGGATTGAGAACGGGCTGTCAAAAGAACCTTCGGTGCGCTACCGTGGTTTTTTTATCAACGACGAGTGGCCCTGCTTTGGTGCCTGGACGACTTCTCATTACCAGGGCTTTACGGCGGAGATGTATGAGCACGTGTTTGAGTACCTGCTCCGGATGAAGGGCAACTATCTGTGGCCTGCGATGTGGAGCTCGTCCTTTCTCCTGGACGGTCCGGGCCTGGCCTCCATGGAGCTGGCCACGGAGTACGGTATCTATATCGGGATGTCTCACCATGAGCCCTGCATGCGATCCGGCAATGAGTTCTCCATTTTTAAGGGGGAGAATTCCATCTACGGAAATGACTGGAGCTACACGAAGAATAAGGACGGCCTGCTGCGGTTCTGGGAAGACGGCCTGCGCAGGGTGAAGGGCCAGCAGATATTCCCAACCGTGGGCATGAGAGGTGAAGCAGATAGCAAGCTTTTGGGAGACAATGCTACAATTCAGGAAAATGTACGGCAGCTGAAGGAGATCATTACCTGCCAGCGGGAGCTTATCAGCCGGGAGATTGATCCGGATCTGACCAATGTGCCTCAGCTCTTCGCGGTGTATAAGGAAGTGGAGGACTATTATTTTGGGGACGGGACAGCGGCGGGAATCCGGGGCTTTGAGGAGCTTGAAGATGTGACGCTGATGTTCTGCGAGGACAATTTCGGCAATATGCGGGCGCTGCCGCAGCAGGAAGAGCGGCTTCATCCGGGCGGATTCGGCATGTATTACCACGTCGATTACCATGGCTCCCCCATTTCCTACGAGTGGGTGAACTCCTCCCCGATCAGCAAAATGTGGGAGCAGATGACAGAGGCTTTTGAATACGGAATCCGCACCGTCTGGATCCTGAATGTAGGCGATGTGAAGTTCAATGAGTATCCGCTGGGGTATTTTATGGCGCTTGCCTATGATTTTGACATCTGGGGAAGCGGAAAGGCGGACCAGATTGCGGTTTATACGAGAGAGTGGATCCGCTCCCTGTTCGGCGACAGAGTGACGGAGGAACAGCTCGCGGATATCGTCTGGGTGCTGGAGGAATCGGTGCGCCTGGCCGGCTACCGGCGTCCGGAGTGTCTGAATGACAGGGTTTACCATCCGGCTCATTTTGGAGAAGGGCGCAGGATGCTGGCCCGTGCGGAGGCAGTGGAGCGGAAAAATGAGGAGCTGATGGCTGCTCTTGAGGGAACGCCTGCGGAGCCTGGATATTTCAGCACGGTGTACTTCGCGGCGGCAGGAATTGCAAATCTTCTGAAGCTGCAGCTGTTGGCCGGAAGGAATCATCTGTACGCATCCCAGGGGCTGGCGCTGGCAAACTGGTACGGGGACAGGATGCTGGAATGCATCGAAAAGGACAAGGCGCTGGCAGGGAGGATGGCTGCTTTCCGGGACGGAAAGTGGAGCGGCATGGAGCTGGAGTCCCATATTGGTTTTGTGAACTGGAACGATGAGGACTGGCGTTACCCGGTGATTCACACAGTAATTTTGCCGGGGAAGCCAAGGCTCTGTGTGTCCAGAGCAGACGGCACGGAGAACTATACGAATCAGTATTTCCCGATCCCGCTGGAGATTGACGATTTCTTGTATCCGGGTACAGAGTATGTGACGCTTCTCGTTTCCAACGGAGGAAAGGGAACCGTGAAGTGGCGGATCGAAGAGCCCTGTGAGTATCTGGAATTTTCCGCCAGAGAGGGAGAAACAGCCCTGTCCGATGAAGTGGAGATCCGGGTTTGCTGGGAGAAGGTGCCGTTGGAAACTTTGTTGACATTTGAGGGATATGTTCACACGGCGACGGAGAAAGTGCCTTTAAGAATCCGGGTGCAGAAGAGGGATTTGTCCCGGATTCCGGAGAATGTGTTCCCGGCGTTTGGCGGCCTGTGCGTGATGGATGCGGCTGATGCCTGGAAAACGCTTCCAAGAGACGCTGCGGCTGCCAACCGGGAGCTGCATTCAAGAGAGAGTATGTCGGCTGCCAGGGAGATGAATTCAAGAGAGAGTACATCGGCTGCCCGGAAAATGCTTCCGGGGAATGGCGCGGCGTTTGGACGGATTCCGGATTACGGGAAATACGGCTCAGGTATGAAGGTGTTCCCTTCTACGGCGGCGTTTGGCAAGGAGGATTGGGAAAACGGCCGGGCTCCGGCGCTTTGCTACCGGGTCTGGGCGGAAAGAGAAGAAGCGTATTGGCTGATCCTCCACACGTCCCCGGCGAATCCATTGATCTACGGAGGGACGCTCCGGCTGGGTGTTTCGGTCAACGGCCAGGCCCCGCAGGAACTCCCGATGATCAGGGAATCTTACCGGGGCGGAGATCCGGAATGCGAAGAGTGGTGCGAGGCGGTGCTGAACCAGGAGCACACCGCCGGGCTGCAGGTGAGGCTGCGGGAAGGGGTCAATGAGATTCAGATATACGCAGGAGACGCGGGGCTTGTCCTGGAGCGGCTGGTTCTGTGTGTGGAGAGCAGGGAGCTTCCAGAGTCCTATTTTGGGCCGGAACGTACTTTGCGAATCTGATGAGAGCAGGCTGAGCGGTGGGATGATTAGCAGCGAAACTGCAGGATCCGGGATGATAAGGAACTGTTCCAAAATAACTTTTAAATAGTGCGCAGAAGTTTTCTTTGCGAGTGCTGCTTAAAAATCAGGCGCATAGCGGGAACCCTGAGCATGGGAGAAATTCGGTGCTGGCGCGGCCTTCCGGTGGAAAGACAGAAAGCTGTGGATGAGTATAGGAGATTGCAAAATGATGACAAAGTTTACGGGTCTCGATTCGGATGTTGCATGTGAATGTAAGACGATTAAGGATCCAGTGGATTGTACGGGATTCTTTCATAATCATGATGGCTATGAGATATTGCTGCTGCTGGAAGGAGACTTGGATGTCTATACAGAAAGTGGCGGAAAAAGCCTGGAGAGGGGAGATCTGGTCTGCTTCTGCGAATATGATTTTCACAGGGCAAGTCTGCGGAGCAGGAAAATCTATGACAGAATTGTGATCAATGTCAAGGATAGTGCGCTGACGGCGGCTTCCAGTGAAAGGATGAAGCTGAAGGACTGTTTTTATGGACATAAGCAGGTGCCGCTGAATGTGGTACGGCTGAACGAATCGGAAATTGCGGAATTTTCAGCCTTTGCCCATGCGCTGGAGCGGTGTCTGGGCAGTGACCGGCCGGGAGATGAAATTTTGGCAGATGCCTATCTGAAGCTTCTTATGGTGATGGTGAACAGGAAAATCTTAAGCGGAGCGACCTGGCAGTACCGGGAAATCATGCCGGAAATTGTATCACAGACCTTTTGCTATATTGAAAAGCATTTGACGGAAGAGATCACGCTGAAAAAGCTGGAGGAGTACATACACCATAACGGGACCTATATCAGCCGGTGCTTTAAAAATATTACAGGAATTTCCCTTCAGCAATTTATTATAGCTAAGAGGGTGACGCTGGCCTGCAGGCTGCTGCAGCAAGGCTACTCGCCCAGTGATGTGTGTTTTCAGGCGGGGTTTAACAATTACTCCAATTTTTCAAGAACCTTTTCCAAACAGATGGGGGGGTTATCTCCCAAACAATATCAGATACAAAAGAGATAAAGACGAGGGCGTTGCAAAATGCAGCGCCCTCATTTTTTCAGCTGGTCACTGTCTGGCAATGTATTTCTCAGCTGGATTGCCGGGACTGTGCTTTCTTTACTTGGCATTCATAGGAAAAATGAACAAAAAGTAGACTTACAAACTGTATATTATACACAAGATGCCATGAAAAAAGTCGTTTTGCGCAAAGAAATTAGTTGCATATCGTGTATTTGTTGGAAAAGCCCCTGTGCTATAGTAGGGTAAAGATGCAAAGCAGGAAAGGGGAGGAAAGAATGCAGAATAAGGGAAAGAGAAAGAGCATGCAGCACACACTGGTAAAAATGTGGAATTATAAATGGATTTACCTGATGCTGCTTCCGGTCATGGCCTATTATGTAGTGTTCAAATACATTCCGATGTATGGAGTGACCATTGCATTTAAGGACTATAACGTGTTCAAAGGGGTGCTGGGGAGCCCCTGGTGTGGTCTGGAAGTATTTCAGAAGATTTTTAAAAACCACAATTTCTGGCAGGCAATCCGCAATACGATGGTTTTGAATCTGCTCACACTGCTGGTAAGCTTTCCGCTGACGATTATTGTTTCTTTGATGCTGAACGAGGTGATGAGTGCAAAGTTCAAGAAAATCACGCAGTCCGTGTTGTACCTTCCCCATTTCATTTCCTGGGTAGTTGTAGCCGGAATCGCGACCAATCTCTTTTCCCAGCAGGGCGGGACGGTCAACCAGATCCTGAGCTCCGCAGGGATTTCTCCCATTCCATTTCTGAGTGATAAGGGCTGGTGGATCTTTACCTATGTGCTCTGCAATGTCTGGAAGGAAATCGGATGGGGTACGATCATCTACCTTGCTGCATTGACGGGAGTGGACGAATCGTTGTATGAAGCGGCGTATCTGGATGGCGCGACCAAATTCCAGCGCCTGATCTATATTACCATCCCCTCTATTAAGTCGGTGATTGTGACCATGCTGATTCTTCAGATTTCCAAGATGATGACGATCGGCCTGGATGCTCCGCTGCTTTTGGGTAACAAAAAGGTCATGGGAGTTTCCGAAGTAATCAGTACCTATACCTACCGGCTGGGTATTGAAAGCGCAAAATACAGTGATTCTACGGCAATCGGCCTTTTTCAGTCAGTTATTAACATTACCATTCTTTTTGCCGCGGATAAATTTGCCAAGGCAATCGGGGAAGATGGAATCATATAAGGAGGGGAGAAATAAATGTCCGGAAACAAGAAAAAGAAAAAAATCACAGCGGGGACGGTTTGTAATTACGCTGTGCTGACACTGATTGCATTTATCTGTCTGTATCCCTTCTTAAATGTAATTGCGTACTCTTTGAGCGGATATAACGCAGTGCTGTCCGGAAAGGTCACATTTTATCCAATTGATTTTGACCTGGGCGCTTACAGGCAGATTCTCGGAAAGACGCAGATCTGGCAGGCCATGCGTACAACAGTGATAGTAACGCTTGCGGGCACCGCGCTGAGCCTGATCCTGACGATTTTTTCGGCCTATGGCTTGTCCAGAGAGGATTTGCCGGGCAGAAAGCTGCTGACGGGACTGATTCTTTTTACCATGTATTTCGGAGGCGGCCTGATCCCTACCTTCCTTGTCGTGAAGGGTGTGGGACTGTACGATTCGCTGGGCGCTCTGTTTATTCCGCAGGCAATCAATGTTTTTAATTTTATTGTAATGAGAACGTTTTTCAGAAGCCTTCCGCAAAGTCTGGAAGAGGCGGCCCGGATAGACGGCGCTTCTTACATAAAGGTGCTGTTCAAAATTGTGCTTCCGCTTTCTCTTCCGATTATCGCGACGATCGGGCTGTTCTACGCCGTAGGCTATTGGAACTCTTATTTTGACGCACTGCTCTATATTCAGGATCCTTCCAAGTATACGCTGCAGCTTCGTCTGAGAAGCCTGCTGTTTGGAGAGGAACTGAACAACTCGGGAGCAAACCTGGAGGGCCTCGGGACACAGGTAATGACGCAGTCCCTGAAAATGGCGACCGTGGCAGTTTCCACCATTCCGATTCTGGTGGTATATCCATGGCTGCAGAAGTACTTCGTGAAGGGCGTTATGG
This sequence comes from Lachnospiraceae bacterium UBA7160, assembly GCA_002491565.1. Lineage (GTDB taxonomy): Bacteria > Bacillota > Clostridia > Lachnospirales > Lachnospiraceae > Choladousia. The sequence goes on from DKWE01000009.1 coordinate 57,070, forward strand.
TTGGTTCGGTGAAAGGATAACCCTCAGGGGTATTCCTATATTTAAAAAAAGAAAGGAAGGTATTAACAATGAAGAAAAAGGCAATTTCATGTCTGGCGACAGCGGCCGTAGTTATGACAGGACTGGCAGGCAGTCTGTCAGTAGCGCAGGCGGAGGAGACAAGCAAGTATCAGACCACCTACGGCTCCAAGCAGTTTGACGATGTGACCATTACGGTAGAATTGTTCGACAGAAGCAACGCCCCGGATGGCTCCACCATTACAGATAACAAGTGGACCAAATACGTGAATGAGCAGATGAACAAGGTTGGAATTAACGTAGAATTTGTTCCGGTTCCAAGATGGGATGAGGTGACAAAGATGCAGACTATGGTAGCCTCTCAGACGGCTCCGGATCTGACGCTGACCTATACCTATGCATATGCGGAGGATTATTTTAATCAGGGCGGCACCTGGGATCTGTCCGAATTTATAGATGGGGCAGACCAGGCGCAGAATATGAAGGCATACCTGGGCGACGAGGTCATTAACATAGGAAGAAATGCAGATAACCAGCTTTACGGAATTGTGGCAAAGCGTGCTACTACGGCGAAGGACAACTTCTTTATCCGGAAGGACTGGCTGGATGCTCTGGGGCTGGAGGTTCCAACAACGCCGGATGAGCTGTATAACGTCATTGAGCAGATGGTGAAGAACAATCCGGATGGAAGAGACGATGTCATTGGCTCCATGATCTGGAATGCCTGGAATCTGAGAATGGCATTTTCCGAGATCGCGGGCGATCCTGTGAAGGTGAATATTGCGGGCACTGATGATCCGGTTCAGGACTATTATGATCCGGGAATGAAGGATTACTATCAGTTCATGAACAAAATGTACAACAATGGTCTTCTGAATCAGGAATATTACACAATGTCAGAAGATAACTTTAAGAGCTATATCGTGACCGGAGCGGCTGCGACGTTTGAATACAGCGTAAATGGAAGCGTTGATGTCATGAGAGGTTCTCTGCTGAAGACTTTGCAGGAGAATGTGCCTGCGGCGGACATCGTTTCCATTCCTCCGTTAAAGAATGTACACGACGGCAATCAGTACAGTGCAGCGTATGCATCCGGCGGTCTGATCGCGTTCTGCCCGAAGACTGCGGACGAGGAGACAGTGGAAGCCTGCATGACCTATCTTGACTGGATGTGCACGAAGGATGGCGGTTTTGTGATCTACCACGGCTTTGAAGGCGAACACTTTGACTATGAGAACGACATCCCGGTGGTAAAGGATGCGGAGTACAATGCGGCTGATAAGGATTGGATTCGTGCAGATCTGTTCGTTACCGGCAATCAGGGATATTTTGCAACGGTAGATGAATTCAATGCATGTACCTCCAAGGAAGCGCCGGGCTACGAGGATCATGTAATTGCGAACTATGAAAATGCGCTGATTGGAACAGTGAATCACGATTCCACCTATACCTCTCCGTCTACGCCGGATCTGATGACAGATATCAATCTGGTGAAGGATGAGTATCAGGTGAAGTGCATCACTTGTCCGGAGGACGAGTTTGAGGCGACTTATGAAGAATACCTCAGTGCGCTGGAGTCTGCAGGGGTTCCGACCGTGATCGAAGAGCGCACGGAGTATTACGGCAATTAAAGGTTAATGACTGCTTCGCAGGCGTCACTACAGATATAAGTGGAAGATGGGCAGCGCTGCTGCCGATACAGAGGGTGTCGCAAAATAACAGAAAGCTACAAGTTATGTACATGTCCACTCGGCCAAGTACCTGAGCTTGTGTCTTGACTGCATTTTGCGACACCCTCGACAACGCTTATTGATCGTGAATATATAATGATATAGAGATAGGAAGGGACAGGAACGATGAGCGAAAAGAAAGACGGAATGAATTACGCACCGAAGGGAAAGCCGGCTCCTGTTGTAAGTCCGGGGGAGTTTTGCATTGCGGCCATCGCGCTGGATCACGGGCACATCTATGGGATGTGCAACGGTCTGACGGAGGCTGGAGCAAAGGTAAAATGGGTGTATGATCCCGATCCGGTCAAGGTGGAGCGTTTCAGAAAGGCATTTCCGGAGGCGATGGCAGCCTCATCGGAGGAGGAGATCCTGCAGGATCCTGAGGTGAAGCTGGTATGCGGCGCCGCGGTCACGAGCCTGCGATGTGCGCTGGGGCTTCGGGTGATGGCTGCGGGAAAGGATTATTTTACGGACAAGGCGCCGCTGACTACGTTAGAGCAGCTGGAGGAAGCCAGAGAAATGGTGAAAAAGACCGGAAGAAAATATATGGTCTATTACAGCGAGCGCATTCATGTGGAGGCGGCGGTTTTTGCCGGGCAGCTCATAGAGCAGGGGGCGATCGGGACGCCGATTCATATCGATGGCTTTGGCCCGCACCGGATCGGCGATCCCAAGGGAAGGCCGGAGTGGTTTTTTGAAAAAGAGAAGTATGGCGGGATTCTGTGCGACATCGGAAGCCATCAGATCGAACAGTTTCTGTTTTACTGCGGCGTGAAGGACGCGCAGGTCAGATACAGTGAGGTGGGCAATTATGACCATCCGGATTATCCGGAGCTGGAGGATTTCGGAGACGCAGTTCTGGTAGGAGACAACGGGGCAACCCAGCATTTCCGGGTGGACTGGTTTACTCCGGACGGACTGTCAACCTGGGGGGACGGAAGAACCTTTATTTTGGGAACGAAAGGATATATCGAGCTGCGCAAATATGTCAATGTGGGAACGGGAGACGGTACGGCGGACCACGTTTTTCTGGTAAATCAGGATGGGGAGCAGCATTTCTGCGTGACAGGAAAGGTGGGATACCCGTATTTCGGGCAGCTGATTTTGGACTGTATCAACCGGACGGAAAATGCGATGACTCAGGAGCACGCCTTTAAAGCGGCAGAGCTTTGTGTCAGGGCGGAGCTGCAGGCGGTGAAAGTAAAATGACGGATTGTGAGACGATAGTGTAGTGTGGAAAAGCCATATTTCAGAAAGGCTGTACATCGATGTGTCGACACACTAGAAAGGTGGCTGTATGATTCAGGTAGCGATCGTTGGAACCGGAAATATTGCGAATGTGCATCTGGAAGGAATTTTGACTTTTCCCAAGAGGTGCTGTGTGACAGCGCTCTGTGATATCTATCCGCAAAAGGCTGAGGCGATGAAGGAAAAATATCATTTGGACTGCGCTGTATTTGACGATTATCACAAAATGCTGAAAGAGATGAAGGGAAGGGTTGATCTGATTCATATCTGTACCCCGCCCTATGTGCATGCCAGGATTGCCGTAGACTGTATGGACGCAGGATGTCATGTGCTGGTGGAAAAGCCGATGGCTACCTGCCTGGCGGAATGCGATGAGATGCTGGAGGCAGAAAAGAGAAACCATGTGACGATAGCATGTATCGCCCAGAACAGATTCCGCAATTCCATTTACAAGCTGAAAAAGACGGCGGACAGCGGACTGGCGGGGAAGCTCTGCTTTGCCCGGGTAGAGTCCGCCTGGTGGAGAGGGCATTGCTATTACGACTTGTGGTGGCGCGGAACCTGGGAAAAGGAGGGAGGCGGCCCTACCTTAAATCATGCCGTGCATCATATTGATATGCTGAACTGGCTGGAAGGGAAAATGCCGGATTCCGTGATGGCGATGCTTGCAAATGTGATGCATGACAATGCGGAGGTGGAGGATCTGTCCGTGGCATGTCTTCACTATGCAGACGGCAGCATGGCGCAGCTCACAAGCTCTGTAGTGCATCACGGGGAGGAGCAGGGAATCGTGCTGCAATGCAGCGATGCCAAAATTTCTGCGCCCTGGGATGTAAAGGCGGAGGTCAGCCAGAAAAACGGATTCCCGAAGCCGGGAGGGAATCAGGAGCTTATAGAAAAGCTCACAGCGTTTTATGAGGAAATTCCGGATTTGCAGTATGAAGGGCATACCGGAGAGATCGATGATGTCCTGCATGCGCTGGAGTGCGGCTATCGGCCGCTGATTACCGGGGAAGACGGAAGAAAAACGGTGGAGGTGATAACGGCGGTCTATATGGCAGGCTTTTGTGGGCGGACTGTGCGGCTGCCGATCGGCAGGGAAGATCTGGGATACACCTTTGACGACATCTTAAAGAACGCGATTCATTTTTACGAAAAGAAAGCTTCCGTGGAAAACTTTGCGGAGGAAGCGATTACAGTGGGAAATTATAGCTGAAAGAAAACAACTGCATCACTATTTTTGAATTTGTCATGCAGGCCGGATTGTCGTATCCGGCCTGCATGGCGTTGAAAAGGTACTTGTCATTTTCTTAGTAATTCTGTGCGATATTTTTGTGAAAAAGCTTGACAATATCCAATATAGGCGTATAATAAAAACAAACATATGAACAAGTGCTCATATGAAAACAAATTCAGAAAGGACGACACTGTTATGAAGAAGACGTACAAGATCGATGTGGACTGCGCAAACTGTGCAAACAAGATGGAGGAGGCTGCAAAGAAGACAGCAGGCGTAAAGGACGCGACCGTGAATTTCATGATGCTGAAGATGATCGTGGAGTTTGAGGACGGGCAGGACCCGAAGAGCGTGATGAAGGAAGTGCTGAAGAACTGTAAGAAGGTTGAGGACGACTGCGAGATCTATCTGTAGGGGACATAGGTTGAGAGTCAACCAGCTATGGCGTAGTACGAAGGCAGTGAGCCAGCCTGTATGACAGTGAGCCAGTGTGCCGGATTTCCTATGCAGAAGGGGACAATTTCTGATTCTGGTATATCTGGATCAGAGACACGTAAAAGCCTGATGCTATTTCATGAATGTTGTACCGCGCCTGTTGCTGAGGCGGAAGGCATTAGAACGATTGAGCAGCAAGTGCAAATGGGAGGGACTATACTATGAATAAGAAGCAGAAGAAAATGCTTGCCCGGATTCTGGTGGCGGCTGCACTGATGGTGGTGCTGTCCCTGCTTCCGTTAGAGGGCTACGTGCGGTTCGGGTTGTTTATGGTTCCGTACCTGGTCATCGGCTATGATATTTTGAAAAAGGCAGGCAAGGGAATTCTGAACCGGCAGGTTTTTGATGAGAATTTTCTGATGGCTGTAGCGACGGTCGGAGCGATCCTGTTGGGCGAATACACCGAGGGCGTTGCCGTCATGCTGTTCTACCAGATTGGAGAGCTGTTCCAGAGCTATGCGGTCGGCAAGAGCAGACGCAATATCAGTGCGCTGATGGACATTCGCCCGGATTATGCGAATGTGGAGCGGGATGGCATCGTGGAGAAGGTAGACCCAGACGAGGTAGAGATCGGGACGACCATTCTTGTCCAGCCCGGCGAGAAGGTCCCCATCGACGGCGTGGTGCTGGAAGGGAAGACGGCGCTGAATACGAGTGCGCTGACCGGCGAGAGCTTGCCGCGCGAGGTGGCCGAGGACGACGAGGTCATCAGCGGCTGTATCAATATGACCGGTCTGATTCGCGTGCGGACGACGAAGAAATTCGGAGAATCGACAGTCTCAAAGATTCTGGAGCTGGTCGAGAATTCGAGCTCGCGGAAATCAAAGTCGGAGAATTTTATTTCCAGGTTTGCGAAGATTTACACTCCGGCGGTCTGCTACGGCGCGCTGGCTCTTGCGGTCCTGCCGCCGCTGGTGCGGATGCTGGCACTGGGACTTTCTGCTGAGTGGGGCGTGTGGATTTACCGTGCGCTGACTTTCCTGGTTATCAGCTGCCCGTGTGCGCTGGTTATCAGTATTCCGTTAAGCTTTTTTGCCGGGATCGGCGGAGCGAGCAAGGAGGGCGTGCTGGTAAAGGGCTCTAATTATCTGGAGACGCTTTCCAAGACGAAATATGTTGTCTTCGATAAGACGGGAACGATGACGCAGGGCGTCTTCGAGGTCAGCGGGATTCACCACGCGGTGATGGATGAGAAGAAACTGCTTGAGTATGCGGCGCTGGCGGAGAGCGCGTCGTCGCATCCGATCAGCAAGAGCCTGCAGCGTGCCTATGGGCAGAAGCCGGATCGTGGCCGTGTTGCCGATATCGAGGAAATCGGCGGAAACGGCGTGACGGCAAAGGTGGATGGCGTGCCGGTGGCAGTCGGCAATTACAAGCTGATGAAGCGGCTCGGAATCACGTATGAGGAGTGCCATCAGGTGGGAACCGTCGTGCATGTCGCGGTCGATGGCGCTTATGCAGGGCATATCCTGATTGCAGATGTGATTAAGCCGAGTGCAAAGCAGGCGATCGAGAAGCTGAAGCGTGCGGGCGTCCGGAAGACGGTAATGCTGACCGGCGACCGGAAGAATGTGGCAGAACAGGTAGCGCGGGAGCTGGGCATTGACGAAGTATACAGCGAGTTGCTGCCTGCGGATAAGGTGTCGAAAGTGGAGGAGCTGCTGGCGGGAAAAGGAGAGAAGGAGCGGCTTGCATTTGTCGGTGACGGCATCAACGACGCGCCGGTGCTGTCCCGCGCGGACATTGGCATCGCGATGGGCGCGATGGGCTCAGATGCGGCGATTGAGGCGGCGGATGTCGTGCTGATGGATGACGATCCGGTGAAGATTGCGAAGGCGATCAACATCTCGCGGAAGTGTATCCGCATCGTATATGAAAATATTTATTTTGCGATCGGTATCAAGCTGCTCTGTCTGGCACTGGGAGCCATCGGTGTCGCAAATATGTGGATGGCGATCTTTGCGGACGTCGGTGTCATGATCATTGCGGTGCTGAATGCGATCCGGGCATTATTTGTGCGGAAGCTGTAATATTGGACCTGATGTATGATTGTATTTGGTGGTTCACGCATCGACGATGCTACCGCTTTACCTGCACGCCCCACTTTGCGTGATATTTCTGCCAAATTCAGTTGATGTAGTTAGTAGTGGGAAAATTCGGCATACCGCATGTGAGTGTATGAGCGGAAGCTGATCTGCGGGATGCGTACAGATGCGAGTGAAAGATAGGGAAAGGAGGCTGCGGCCATGGAGGAGAAAGTCAGAGAACAGGTATGCTGTGATGAGTATGAGGTGCACGAGAATCTGGTGAAGATTGTCAATGAGACGATGCCGGACGAGACAGAGCTGTACGATCTGGCGGAGTTGTTTAAGGTGTTCGGGGATTCGACGCGGATCCGGATCCTGTTTGTCCTCTTTGAGGCGGAGGTCTGCGTCTGTGATCTCGCGGAGGCGCTTCACATGACGCAGTCCGCGATTTCCCACCAGCTCCGCATCCTGAAGCAGAGCCGTCTGGTCAAGAGCCGCAGGGAAGGAAAGTCGATCTTCTACTCGCTTGCCGATGACCATGTGCGCACGATTATCGCGCAGGGCCAGGAGCACATTGAGGAGGACTGACAGGTAGGCCGGGAGCTTGTCCATTCCCGAATACAGTTCAAGTGACCCGAACTGTAACGGAAGTTTAATCAATTAACCGCAAATAATCATTGGCAAAATGCTTAATCCTGTGGTAAAGTGAAGCTATATCAATTAAGCATTTTGGAGGTGTTATGGAAAAGAAAAAAGTGATCGTGGCAGGGCATGCATGTCTGGACATTACCCCCGTTTTTCCATCTGATACCGTATGCAGTACGCCAGGGGAGATGCTCTCTCCCGGCAAACTGATACAGATGGACGGTGTGGATGTCAACGCGGGCGGCGCGGTGTCGAATACGGGCCTGGCGATGAAGCTGCTCGGCGCGGATGTGCGGCTGATGGCGAAGACCGGGACCGATGCGTTTGGGACGATTCTTTCAAATATTTATGCTTCCTATGGGGTGTGTGACGGAATCCTTGCAGCGGAAGGAGAGAGAACCTCTTATTCTGCTGTGATTGCGATCCCTGGCGTGGACCGGATCTTTTTACACGATCCGGGCTGCAACAATACGTTTTCCCTGGAAGATGTCAAAAAGGCGGATTTTTCAGAGGTCGGGCTGTTTCATTTTGGGTATCCGCCTCTGATGAAGCGGATGTATGAGCAGGACGGCAGCGAGCTGGTCGGGATTTTCCGATACGTGAAGGAGCAGGGAGTTGCGACCTCTCTGGACTTGGCCTTTGTCGATGAAGGGTCGGATGCGGGAAGGGCGGACTGGAGGCGGATTTTGAGCCGCGTGCTGCCGTATGTGGACTTCTTTGTGCCAAGTGTGGAGGAGCTGTGCTGGATGCTGGAACCGAAACGGTTTGGGACGTGGAAGGAGAGGGCAGGAGAAAGGGAGCTGGTGTCGGTGCTGGCGCCCCAGGAGGATGCAGCGCCCCTGGCAGAGGAGTGCATCCGGCTGGGGGCGAAGGTGCTGCTGCTGAAATGCGGAGCGCCGGGCCTGTATTATCAGACGGGCGGAAAGCAGAGACTGTCGGAGTTGTCTGGAATTCTTGGGCTGGATGCAGATGACTGGGCGGACCGGAAGGGCTTCGAGGTGAGTTACAAACCGGGGCGCGTGCGTTCCGGCACCGGAGCAGGAGACACGACGATTGCTGCGTTCCTTGTCGCGATGCTGTCCGGCTATTCTTTTTCGCAGTGTGTGCAGCTTGCGGCAGCCGAGGGCGCTTCCTGCGTGGAAGATTACGGAGCGCTGGGCGGTATCCGGCCGCTTGCGGAGCTGGAGCAGAAGATCCGGGCAGGCTGGGAGAAAAGAAAGACCAGGACGAAGAATGGAGAGTTTAGATTTTGAAACACATTTTGATTATCGAGGATGACGTGACGATCGGAAATATGCTGGAAGAAGCGCTCACAAAAGAAGGCTATCAGGTATCCCGGGCGTATTCCGGAACGGAGGCGGTGCTTGTCATGTCAGGCGCAAGGCCGGACCTTGTGCTGCTGGATCTGATGCTGCCGGGGCAAAGCGGCGAAGAGATACTTGCGCAGCTTACAGGCGTTCCCGTCATTGTCGTAAGCGCGAAAGCGGACGTTGACAATAAGGTGGCGGTATTGCTTGGCGGTGCTGCTGATTACGTGACAAAGCCCTTTCATATCAAAGAGCTGCTGGCAAGAATCACCATACAGCTCCGCAGGGCTGAGACGGTATTGACTGCGCCCGCCCTGACCTTTGAGGATCTGACGCTTCATACGGATATGCACACAGTCAGCGCAGGCCAGGCGGAGATAAAGCTGACCCGGACGGAGTACGCCATCCTCAAGCTGCTGATGCAAAATCCCGCCCAGGTAATTACAAAATCGCAGCTTCTGGACCGCATCAGTGAGGACACGCCTGACTGTACGGAGAGCTCTTTGAAGACACATATCAGCCATCTGCGGGCAAAGCTTCGCGGGGCGACGCAGAAGGAATATATTGAGGCAGTGTGGGGAATTGGTTTTAAAATGAGAGAAGGATAATGCATGTGTTTGTGCCAACGGGTGCAGGATCAATCTCAACCAATTCTCCACTATTTTTTTACCGGTTTCTCAACGGTTTTCTACTAGAATGTCAGCATCACAAAAAAGGAGGTTCGTGGTATGGACTATGTTCTTACTACCAGCGTGTTGAGCAAAACGTATAAAAACTTCAAGGCGCTGAACGGTTTGTCAATGAACGTTCCCAGAGGAGCTATCTATGGCTTTGTCGGGAAGAATGGTGCTGGCAAGACAACGCTGATCCGGCTGATCTGCGGACTGCAGACGCCGACCTCGGGCGGCTATACCCTGTATGGAAGGGAGAATACGGACAAGGAGATTATCCGGTCGCGCAGGCGGATGGGGGCTGTTGTGGAAACGCCGTCTATCTATCTCAATCTGACGGCGAAGGATAATCTGAAGCAGCAGTACTGCATCCTCGGGCTCCCGTCTTATGACGGTCTGGAGGACATCTTGAAATTAGTCGGTCTCGCAGATACCGGAAAGAAGAAGGTGAAAGATTTTTCACTCGGCATGCGCCAGAGACTTGGGATTGCGGTCGCGCTGGTCGGTGATCCGGACTTTCTGGTGCTGGATGAGCCGGTGAACGGCCTGGATCCGCAGGGCATTATTGAGATACGGGAGTTGATCCTGAAGCTGAACCGGGAGCGTCAGATCACTGTTCTGATTTCCAGCCATATCCTCGATGAGCTGTCGCGGCTTGCCACTCATTACGGATTTATTGACAACGGGCGAATGGTGAAGGAAATCAGCGCGAAGGAACTGGAGGCATCCTGCCGGAAGTGTGTCCGTCTCGAAGTGACGAATGTAAAAGCGCTTGCCTGCGTGCTGGACGGGATGAAACTGGAATACAACATTATCTCCGGCAGGGAGGCGGATATATTTGCAAAGGTAAACGTCTCAAAGCTTACGATGGCACTGGCAAAGGAGGGCTGCGAGGTGATCTCAATGCAGGAGCGGGAAGAAAGCCTGGAAAGTTACTATGTTGGACTGGTGGGAGGAAACGATCATGCGTAAATTATTAACTGCAGATTTTCTGCGTATTAAGAAGGAGAAGTTTTTTTGGATCGGCATCCTTTCGATGCTGGCAGCGGGTGTATATTTCCCGGTGATTCGGTATCTGGATATGAAGCAGTCAGGCTATATCAATATTCTTGATCAGGGATTTTTTGCCTGCGCGCCGTTTGTCTGCGTCCTCATTGCCGTATTTTGCAGCCTGTTTATCGGGACAGAGTACAGCGACGGGACGATGCGGAATAAGATGATTGTCGGGCAGAGAAGGACGTCAGTCTATTTGGGCCACCTGGCCGCTTCCACTGCGGTCAGCGTGCTAATGTGTGCGGCATTCTGCCTCCCCTATCTCTGTATCGGAATTCCGCTGCTCGGATTCTTTCAGGCGGATCTGCGCCTGATTCTGTTGATCAGTGTGACAGTGCTGATTCTTGCGGCAGCCCTTACTTCCATTTTCACCCTGGTTTCGATGCTGTGCCAGAATAAGGCGGTGACAGCGGTGGCCTGCATCCTGCTTGCTTTTGCGTTTTTACTGGCGGGGATTCTGTTGAATGCCATGCTGGACGCACCGAAAACGCATGCGATGTATACTCTGGATGAGAATAACGCTCCGGTTCTTTCCGAAGAGCCGAATCCGAAGTATCTGGAAGGGACGAAGCGGGAAATTGTCCAGACCATCTATGATATCTGTCCGGGCGGGCAGGCGATTCAGTGTGTGAGTCTGGAAGTGAAAAATCCGGTGAGGCTTCCGCTCTACTCCATTGGAATCATTCTTGTGACCACCGGTCTGGGAAGCTTTTTCTTTGCGAGAAGGGATTTGAAGTGAGGGGGAAAACGCTGCAGGCGGATTGTGGAGCGGGAAATTATGACTATCTTGTACCAGGAGGAGAGACGTCTGGATGTTTGCCTGTGCTTATCGTTCGACTGCCGGTTCTGAAGTTCCAGAAGATTGGAACTGCTAAAATCCTGCTGGAACGCAGGCTTTTTACAGTCGTTCCGGCTTTTTGAAACCTAAGATTATTTGATTCGTTCCGGCGTAGGGTTCTGTGTTCAGACCGGACGGCTTAGCGGTAACAGCCGAATAGCAATAAGAAAAGGAGTATCCTATGGAACTATGGTTATGGACTCTCGTCGGGATCATGGCGGTGTGCATTCTCGCCCTTCTTGTGAAAATTTATTTTTTGAAAAGGGCAGCACGGGAGATCGAAGAAGCTTTTGCCGACCGGCTCACTACTGAGACGAACACGCTGATTGATATTTCCTCGCGCGACCGGTCGATGCGCAGTCTCGCGAACGCGGTCAACCTTCAGCTTCGCAGGCTGCGGGAAGAACGGCATTGCTTTTTGCAGGGTGATCTCGAACTCAAAAATGCTGTGACCAATATCGCCCATGATCTGCGCACTCCGCTAACCGCGATCTGCGGCTATCTGGATCTGCTGGAACAGGAAGAACGACCTGGCAAGCAGGAGCAGTATCTCGGGATCATCCGGAGCCGGACAGAGGTATTGACAAAACTGACGGAGGAGCTTTTCCAGTATTCCATCATCCTTTCCTCAGAGAAAAAATATGAAACAGGAGAAGCGGTTGACCTCAATCAAGTGCTGGAGGAGAGCATTGCCGCATTCTATGCGGCCTTCCGCGAACGGGGGATCGTCCCCCGGATTCAGATGCCGGAGAAAAGGGTCGTCCGGATGCTTGACCGCCCGGCCTTGGCGCGCGTGTTTTCGAATCTGTTCCAGAATGCGATAAAATATAGTGACGGAGATCTGGAGATTGTACTGACCGAGGCAGGCGAGATCCGGTTCGTAAATACCGCATCCGGGCTAAATCAGGTACAGGTCGGACGGCTGTTTGACCGGTTCTACACGGTGGAGGCGGCTCGGAAATCAACCGGCCTGGGGCTTGCAATTGCCAGAACCCTCATCGATCAGATGAATGGGACTATCACAGCAGATTATGAGAATAACCAGTTGCGCATCCGGCTCTCGTTTCCCGCAGAATTCCCAAACCGGTGAGGAGCACCCAAAATTCTGTTGGTGAAGCACCCTGGAGCGTGTTTGAAAAATTCTTTCTGCCAGATATACGTCACAATTTGTTGGAAATTTCTTCCGAATGAAAGCGGCGTAGCGGGCTGCGTCAACTGAATTTGGCAGAAATATCACGTAAAGTGGGGCATGCAGATGGCAGGAATGATTTTTCAAACACGCTCTAAGGCGGTTGGCGGCGATTACTTTTTTACCATCAGATCGGCAATAGCAGCATAATGTAAAATCTCAAACTCATCCGGTGCGATTTCAGTGAGCAGTTTTTTATGTTCTGCTTCCCATGCTGTGATTTCCGGTTCACTAAGCGAGGCGCCGACACCCCGGCAGGCTTTCATTCTGCCATGCCAGCTCTCCCGGGTGAAGGGCACCTTTAAACGATATTCCTCGTGGTAAACAAGCTCAAAATTTTCTTTATAGCAATCAGGGATAAAGACCGGGCAAGGGATTGCTCCGGCCCCACTCCATGTCGGATTGTATTTCAGAACGAGCTTTTCGCTCTCAGCAGCAATTTTATCCTCATAGGGCAGCCATGCCATATACAAGACTAGGATACGCCCGCCGGGCTTTAGTATATGAAAGAACTTGTGCTGAATCTGCTCGTGGTCGAAGTAAAAGAAACACTGGCATGCCGTTATTACATCAAAAGAGTTTTCCGGGAAATCGAGCGCTTCTGTCGGCAGCGTATAATAGGTAATCTCCATTCCCTGTGAGAGAAGCTTTGCCTGTTCAATCTGATTTTCTGAAATATCAGTACCGGTCCATTTGGCACCATAACGATACAGGTTTCTTGGGAGTACCCCGGTTCCTGTCCCTACATCCAGAACAGACTGCCCCTTTATACATAGCCTGCGTTGTACAATTTTATCGTAAAATTCCTGTGGATAGATATCACGGAACTTTGCATAATCTGCGGAGGTTTTTCCCCAGTCAAACGCCTTTCCTCCATCTATATTTTTATCTGTTATATTCATATAGCCGCCTTTCTTAAGCTATATCATTATGCCGTTCGGCTGTTTCTAATTTTGCCCCACGGCATTTTACTATAGCTCATGAATCTGTTTTTCTGTCTTATTTTATCATATCTGTTATAAAAAGAAAAGAACTGCAGGTGTAATGCGAAACGGATACGGTATGTTTTCGTTATTGGTTACACACCCGCTGTCCCGCGAGGGCGCTGAACGTTCAATGTTGCCAAGCGCCGGTGGCGCTCGTTTAGCAACGACCGAGCCGGCAGGCGAGACCGCTCGGGTAGTGGCTGGGTGAACTGTAACTTGCAAATACATTTTGTGTGAAAAATTCTGTTGGAAGCGGTTGAGAAACAATTTCAGATGGAGTATTATTCTAATAAAAAATTCTGTGAATGTATGCAACACATTTTTTGGATGCCTAATGGAATGAGGGACAAGAAAGACAAAACTATGGGTGGAAACTAGAGCGTGTTTGAAAAATCATCCCCACCATCTACATGCAAATTGTGACGCATATCTGGCAGAATGCATTTTTCAAACACGCTCTAGGAACAGGAGGCTTGAAAAGATGATTTTTTTAAGAGAGCGCATAGGAAAGCTGCTTGCGGAGCTGCAGGAGCTGAGCTGCGAGCAGCGGTATCCGGTGACGGAGTACCGGATGAAGCGGACAAAGGAGAAAGCCGCGGATGAGGGCAGTCAGGATACCAGTGGATGGGAAATCCTGAGCAGCCGCCAGATCTGGGGTGACGTCCGGGAGCATCTTTATTTTGAGACGGTCTTTACGGTGCCGGGGGAGTGCGCGGGCAAGCGGCTGGTCTACGAGCTGCGCACGGGTCAGAACGGCGCATGGGATGTTCGGAATCCACAGTTTCTGGTCTATGTAAATGGCAGGGCAAGGCAGGGGCTGGATGCCAACCACCGGGAGCTGCTGCTCGCGCAGCATGCGGAGACGGGGGAGCAGTTCCGGATTCTGCTGGCTGCCTATACCGGGGATGCTCCGCTCCCATTCTTTTTGGGTTCGGATGTGAAGGTGGTGCTCCCGGAGGTGGAGGCTTACTATTATGATGTGCGGGTGCCGTGGGAGGTGGCGGGACTGCTGGATCCGGAGAGCGACGAGTACATTACGATCATCCAGTGCCTGAACAATTCTCTGAATCTGCTGGATCTGCGAAGACCGTATTCCGCGGCGTTTTTTGAGAGCCTGCAGGCGGCCGGAAAGGAGCTCACGGAGCAGTTTTATGGAAAGTGCTGTGGTCATTCGGCGCATACGATCTGCTGTGTCGGGCATACGCACATTGATGTGGCATGGCTCTGGACATTGGCGACGACCGAGGACAAAGTGGTGCGCAGCTTTGCCACGGTGCTTGAGTATATGCGCAGGTATCCGGAGTACAAGTTTATGTCCAGTCAGCCTCAGCTGTACCAGTATGTGAAGAAAAACGCGCCGGAGCTATATGAGGAGATCCGGCAGCGCGTAAAAGAAGGGCGCTGGGAGGCGGAAGGCGGCATGTGGGTCGAGGCTGACTGCAACCTGGCTTCGGGAGAAGCGCTCGTCCGGCAGTTTCTCTATGGAACACGGTTCTTTGAGCGGGAGTTTGGGGTGAAAAATGAGGTGCTTTGGCTTCCGGATGTGTTCGGTTATTCTGCTGCCCTGCCGCAGATTATGAAAAAGTGTGGGATCTCCTATTTTATGACGACGAAGATCAGCTGGAGTGAATTCAACCGGATGCCGTATGACACTTTCCTCTGGGAAGGGATTGACGGCACAGAGGTGCTGACTCATTTTGCACCTGCACGCGATTTTCAGGCAAAAACGGAGGAGGGCGGCAAGGTAAGGCCGCCGCACTACACGACGTACAATGCGATGTTGACACCCTCTCAGGTGAAGGGGAGCTGGAAACGCTACGGGCAGAAAGCGCTGAATGATGAGGTACTGATGTCTTACGGCTATGGCGACGGAGGCGGAGGGCCGACCACGGAAATGCTGGAAAACCAGCGCAGGATGGCACTTGGGATTCCGGGCTGTCCCAATACGCGGCAATGCCATGCTGCAGAATTTTTCCACAAACTGGAGCAGGACACGAAAGGAAGCAGGGAACTGCCACGCTGGGTTGGAGAGCTGTACCTGGAGTATCACCGGGGGACGTACACCTCGATGGCACGGAACAAGCGGTACAACCGGAAAGCAGAGTTTTCCTGCGAAAATCTGGAGCTTTATAGCACACTTGCCAGGGAGTGTGCCGGGTTTGTTTATCCCAAAGAAGCGCTTCTGGCGTCCTGGGAGATCGTGCTGCGCAATCAGTTTCATGATATCCTGCCGGGCTCCGCGATCAAAGAGGTGTACGAGGATTCCAAAGAGGAGTATGAGAAACTGTTCGCGGTCAACCGCAGGCTTACCGGGGAGGCGCTTGGCTGCCTCGCGGATGCAGTGAAAGGTGAAGCTGGAGATGTGGTGATCTTCAATCCGAACAGTGCGTCGCAGCCAGTTCCGGTCCTCATCCCGGCGGATGAATATGTGGGAGGACGGCTGTCGCTTGTGGATGCCGCCGGGGAGTATGCACAGGGGGGAACCGTGGAAGGCCAGATGTCGCCTGTGAGGAACTCTGGAAGATATGTGCAGGAGAAAACCGTGGAAGATCAGCTGTCTGCGGTAGATACCTTTGGAGAATATGTGCAGCGGAGAACCGTGGAAGGCCAGATGGCACTTGTGGATGCTTCCGGAGACTATGTGCTGCAGAGGACGGAGGATGGACTGCTGGCAGTGATTCCTCCGGTTCCGTCGAAGGGCTGGCGTACCTTCTCTGTACGGGAGAACTCTGGGAGAATGAAGACACAGGCATCAAACCAAATACAGGCTCCGGTACGGGCACAGGCAGCAATACAGGGACAACCGATGTTGGAGCAGGCGGTGATACAGGCGCAGCCGCAAGAATCAATGCAGACACAGCCGTGGATCACAGCCTCCTGCGTGGACACGCCCTACTTTCGTGTGGAGCTGAACGAGAAGGGGCAATTTGCATCTATTTATGACAAGAAGAATGCGCGGGAGCTGCTGAAGCCGGGCGCATGCGGCAACGTGATCGTTTCCTACGAGGACAAGCCACACAACTATGACAACTGGGATATCAACCATTATTATAAGGAAAAGTCATGGCTGGTGGACGAGGTGTCGCGGATCGAGGTCACAGAGGAAGGTCCGGTGCGCGGCTGTATCCGCGTGGAGCGCCCGTATCTGGAGTCTGTGATTGTGCAGTATCTGTACTTCTACCCGGCGCTGTACCGCATCGATATTCGAAATGAGATCGACTGGAGAGAGCATCATGTGCTGCTGCGCGACTATTTTCCAGTGGATATCCATGCTACGGAGGCAGTCTATGACATCCAATTCGGGAATGTAAAACGGCCGGCGCACTACAATACCTCCTGGGATTTCGCAAAGTTTGAGGTCTGCGCGCATAAGTGGTTGGATGTGAGCGAAGATGGCTACGGCGTCAGCATTCTGAATGACTGCAAGTACGGCTGTGACTTCCACGAAGGTGTCATTGGGCTGTCGATGCTGAAGGCGGGCCTGTATCCAAACCCGGACGCAGACAAGGAGCACCATACATTCTGGTACAGTATCTGTCCACATTCCGGAGACTTCCGTAGCGGAGGCACGGTCGCTGCTGCGTACCTCTTCAACAATCCCTGCCAGGCTGTGGTGAAGCATTCCGCCGGCGGAAGCTTGCCGGGAAGCTTTTCCTGGGTGAGCGCGGACGCGGAGAATGTCGTCATCGAAGCAGTGAAGCAGGCGGAGGACAGCCAGGATCTCATCGTGCGCTTCTACGAGTGCTGGAACCGCCGCACGAGGGCGCAGCTGACGTTCGCCGTACCCTTTGCCGCGGCATATGAGTGCAATATGCTGGAGCGGGAAGAAACGCCGGTGCGTGTGGACGGATGTAAGGTCACGGTAGAGCTAAGGCCATACGAGATCAAAACACTGAGAATTTCAGCAAAACAGACTGCAGGCGCAGGTTTGGGGCTGCGAAGACCTCAAAATGAACAGCATATATAATTAGATAATAATATTAAGATTTTGTGAATATTAGACTGACTATCTTGCTACTTAAGAAAGTCTATGGTAAAGTGGAGATATGGGGAACTGAGTAGAGAGATGGGCTGACAGAGGTTCATGAAAGACATAAATAGAACAAAAGTGTCAACAGTAAACTCTGAAGAGAGATGTAAGAGAGCACTAGCAGCAGATTCTGCAGTACAGTACAAGAGAGCATCAGTGACTAACTCTGCAGCGAAAAGGACAAGAGAAGTAAAGAAAAATTTCGCTGAAGACCGCAGGAAGACAACAACGAAAAGGTTGTCAGCAGAGCCTGTTAAAAGGCACACAGAGAAGCAGGGAAGAACAGCTTCTGACCAGGGATTTATAAAGGGCCGGGAAGCACGTATGGAGGAGGCACGCAGTCTGAACCTGTTGAGCAATGTGTTTATGTCGGTTGCGTTGAATGATAAGGCAGCTTGCCAGTATGTGCTGCGGATTCTGCCGGGACTACCGGAGTTGATGGTGAGAGAAGTGCGGGTGCAGTATAGAATTTCTAAGGTAATTTCTCATGATGCAATTTTGGATGTACTGGCGGAGGACAGCGAGGGAAGAATTTCCAACATTGAGATCCAGAGGGCAGATACGATTGACCATGCAAGGCGGACGCGGTTTTATGGCGCAATGATTGACAGTGAATACCTGGCAAAAGGAAAAGACTATGATGAGATGCCGGAGGTACATATCTTGTACATTAGTGAGACGGATCTGTGGGAAGCAGGAAAGGTCTGTTATCCGGTAGATAAATATTTCCGGGGTACAGGGATTCCATATGAGGACGGAATGCATGTGCTGTATGTGAATGCGGCGGTGGATGACGGATCAGAAGTGGCGGGTTTGATGAAGTATTTTAAAACAGCAGACCCGGCGGATATGGCGCACGGGGATTTGTCGAAAAGAGTTCATTATCTCAAGTGCGAAAAAGGAGGGGAACAGGTTATGTGCGAAATGAGCGACAAATGGTTGAGAGAAGGCATCAAAATTGGTGAAAGGCGTGGTGAGAGACGTGGTATGAAGCGTGGTGAGATGAAAGCAAAGAAGGAGACTGCTTTGAAATTGGCTCAGAAAGGTATAGCTCTGAATGAAGTAGCAGAAATGTTGGAGGTTAATGAGAGTCTTGCAGAGCAGTGGGTGAATAGTGGCTCAGTGACGCAGCCGATTATGTGACAATATGACGGCAAAAGAGGTATCCACACCCTGGCAGGAGAGACTGTACTGGATTTTGGACAAAACTTTGCTGGATATATGACATTTCGTTCAACTTTGAAAAAGGGTACAAGGGTGGTTCTGGATTTTGGCGGGATTCTCCAGAAGGGCAATTTCTATAATGCGAATTACCGAAGATTGCCTCAGGTAATTCGAAAAATGTGCCGGGCTGGCTGGAGAGTAACGTGGCTACAGGTAAGCAGGACACGGCGGCTCTGCATGAGCAGATAACGAACGGGTACAGTTTTAGAACCGTACCCGTTTTAATGTTTCCTGTGTCACGATGCCGACGAGGAGACCGGTAATGATGCCGGCGATGAGCAGAACTGGCGCGTAGTAGATAAGGGCAGCAGTCTGGGCAACATAAATTGCTATGAGGAGCTGTCCGATGTTGTGGGAAACTCCGCCGACAATGCTGACAAAGATCACAGAAAAGTCCAGCTTCCGGTGCGCGAGCGTCATCAGCGCAAGGCTCAGGGCAGCGCCAGCGAGACTATAGATAATCGTGGCGGCGCTTCCGAACAGGAAGCCGACGACGAGAATCCGGATCACGGACACAAGCGCGGCTTCACGCCAGGTATAGCGGATCAAAATATAGAGCACTGCGAGGTTCGCCAGCCCCAGCTTGATGCCGGGAATCCCGATCGAGATCGGGATCAGGCCTTCGACATAGCCGAGGATGCACGCAAGTGCTGTGAACAGGCCGAGATAGGCAAGCTTATAGTAGTCGGTTTTCATGGTCTGGAAATTCCTTCTTGTGTAAATAGGTGTCTGTACAAGAAATAATCATCCTTGTTCTGCGCGTTTTTCCAGGAAATTATCCCCCTGTTCTGTATGTTTTCTCAGAGGACTGCGGCCTTGATATGCGCATATTCCAAGAATATTGTATCCATGTTCTGACACTTTTTCAAGAGAATCGTATGCTCAGATTGACACTTTTCACTTTACGCTTGGCAGCTAAAAGTAAAACAGCTCTTCAAACTTTTTATCGAGCGCAATACATAAAATCAATGCCAGCTTCGCGGTCGGATTGAACTGTCCTGTTTCGATGGAACTGATGGTATTCCGGGATACGCCAACCATCGCGGCAAGCTCGCTCTGCGACAGCTTCAATTCAGCCCTCGCTTCTTTCAGACGGTTTTTTAAGATCAGCTGATCGTCCAAAGGCTTCTCCTCCCTTCTGATCATGTGTTATTGGTCACAGCCTCTTGTCTGCGAACAATAACACGTTTCGTGCTGCACACTTCCTATCAATGTCCCATAAAAAATCGCACAGTCGCAAAAATTGAGACAGCCAGCATGATTGCGGCAATGAAAAGTGATGATTTATCCTTGCTTTTCATGAATCGGTATGCCTGTCCTACGCAGACAGAAATACTGACAGTTGCCGTTAAGTCCATGATAGGATAGCCGTGTTCCCCGCGGATAAAGGAGAAAACAGCCGCGGCAAGCACCATTGCGATGTAAGTCCATCGGATAGATTTGTCCCTCACCTGAATTTCCAGCTCGTCATTGCCTTCTCTTTGCGCTCTCTGTAAAATTTCTTCTTTATTCATTTTCATATTCTCCTTTGCCAAGTTTTGTTTACATCCTGATTGTAACATTGCCAAGTGTTCTTGTCAACACATTTTGCCAAGTTTTCTTGGCATATTTTTGGGCGGATAGCCGGTAAACTTTTTCGGGGTAAATTCTCCTTTTTTGTGAAGTATTTCGTTATAATAGTGTAAAGGGGGTGGACTATGGGTTCGGATGAATGGTTGATCCAGAGGATGCGGAAGGGCGATGAGCGTGCAATCGAAGAATTTGTCAGGAAGTATTATCCTATGATACGGACATACTGCGGAAAACGGCTGTCGGATACAGGTCTGGCGGAGGATCTTACGCAGGAGACGTTTGAACATTTTTTTCGGAGTCTGCCGTCCTACCGGCATCACGGGAAGGCTGCAAACTATCTGTATACAATAGCCGGGAATCTGTGCCGGGACTTTTATAAAGCGGCCAGTGCGGAAATCCTGGTTGAGAATGCAGATGTCGTGGGAAGCCGTTCGCTATCGGAATGCAGAGGGTTCTGTGAATTGTCGTATGATCCGATGGCTGGCATAGAAGCGCAGATGGATGTAAAGAAAGCACTGGATAGAATTCCGGAGACTTATCGGGAAGTGTTGACATTGCACTTTTTGGATGGCTTGGGACAGACAGAGATTGCAATCATGTTGCAGGTAAAGCTACATGTGGTCAAATATCGCCTGAAAAAAGGAAAAAAGATTTTGCAGGAGCTGTGGAAGGAGGAATTTTTGTGACGGCACAGGAAATGAGAGAGGAGCATATACAACAGACGATTGAGCGGTCGAAGCAGGCATATTATGAAGGGCTGGAAGCACAGGAGCGCACCTGGGGCCAGTTCCTGCTGGAACAGCTGCAGTTTGTACAGAAGCGATGGTGGGCTATGCAGCTTTTGGTCTTGCTGTTGTTGTGGATAACCATGTATTTCGGGAACGGGGAGCTGGCATTTCAGAGACAGGGCGCAGTGCTGATGCCGTTGTTTGGTTTATTCATTGTTCCCGAGCTGTGGAAAAATGTCCGAAATCACGCGCTCGAAGTGGAAAACGCGGCGTGTTTTACGATGCGGCAGATCTATGCGGCCAGACTGACCGTGTTTTCAATGATGGACTTGCTGTTGCTGACCGTGTTTTTTGCTGTCACTAGCTGGACGGTGCATTTGACTTTGTTGGATATTATCATACATTTTTTGATTCCACTGAACGTAACGGCATGTATTTGCCTCGGCTGTCTGTGCGGACGGCGCTTCCAATCAGAGTATGTGGCGATCGGTTTTTGCATTTTGTGGTCCAGCATCTGGTACCAGATCATCTGTGAGGAGCAGCTTTATCATGCAATATCAGGGACGGTATGGGCCGGGCTTCTGGCACTTACTGTTGCCGGGATTGGGCTGCTCGGGAAGCATCTTTTGAAAACAAGTGTACTGGCATGCTCCTATTCAACCTGACAACACCGCCTGTTTTTCATGGCGTCTGTGTTGTATCGGTTGATGACGGAGGAACGGTTTACTGTC
Source organism: Lachnospiraceae bacterium UBA7160 (assembly GCA_002491565.1). Taxonomy (GTDB): domain Bacteria; phylum Bacillota; class Clostridia; order Lachnospirales; family Lachnospiraceae; genus Choladousia. The sequence goes on from DKWE01000009.1 coordinate 78,799, forward strand.
TATTATTTTAGCTGCAGTGTTGTCATCATTCGACGATGTCATCGGCCTTGCCTCCTTCTTCTATTTTGCAGGTTGTGAAAATATTCAGCACTGTCAGGCTAAATATAAGTGTACCTGTATACTGGGGATGTCACCGCATCGCTTCATTTGGCTGCTTTGCTGATGAAAATCATGTTATGGAGTCTTGCCAGATAGGGATGAGACAATACACGCTCAGAGATATCCGGAGGAATAATTATGGAATTAGTATTAGAGAATGTTACGAAAAGTTATAAGGACGTAATCGCTGTGAATCAGTTGAACTATGTGATGGAAAACGGGGTCTATGGACTGCTTGGCTGCAATGGAGCCGGAAAAACTACTCTGATACGGATGATCTGTGCGCTGATGAAACCGGATGACGGGCGCATTCTCTGCAATGGAAAGGATATCTGGCAGATGGACAAGGCGTACCGCCGCCTCTTGGGGTATCTTCCGCAGGAATATGGCTTCTATCCCGAATTTACAGCCGAGGAATATCTGATGTACATTGCATCTATCAAGGATCTGCATCCGGTTCTGGCACGAAAGCGGACGGGGGAGCTGCTTTCGCTGGTAGGAATGGAGCGATACCGGAAAAAGAAAATGAAGAAGTTCTCTGGCGGGATGAAGCGGCGTATCGGGATTGCGCAGGCAATGCTGAATGACCCGAAGATTCTGATCCTGGATGAGCCGACAGCCGGACTGGATCCGAATGAGCGGATCCGTCTGCGCAACCTGCTGAGTGAACTGTCCCGCGACCGGCTGGTGCTGCTTTCTACCCATATTGTGTCAGATGTCGAATACATTGCGAGTGAGATTCTGTTGATGAAGGGTGGCCATATCGAGGATGCAGGGACAACTGCCGCACTGGCCGCCAGGCTGCCTGAGCAGGTATATGTGTGTATGGTGCCGGAAAGCCAGGTCAGGAATTATCTGAAAAAATATCGGGTGGCAAATGTGAGAACTACGGCGGATGGAGCAGAGCTGCGGATTCTTGCGGCAGAGCAGCCTGTGGCCGGTGCGAGGCAGGTACCGGCGACACTGGAGGATGTGTTTCTGTATAAAAATTCTATGATGAGGAGCCAGAAAACGGATAGTTTGCAGTATACTCTGTCTGGCGTGTAAGTTCTGGTTCGTGCCTGATTATCTTGGACGGGCATTTGTAGGAAAACTGGTAAGCTATCTAGTTCTGGTTTTTCTGAGTCAGATACACAGATTTATAGGCTGAGTAGCAAGAAGAAGCGAACGGCGAATATGGGCAATAGCGCGGAAGGCTATCCGAAGTCTAAATCTGTTGTGCAAAACGGAAAAATTAAAATTATGGTTTATTTGGGTCTGGCACTTGTAAATGAAATCTTGCATAAAATGGAAAAATTTTAGTTCCGGTTTATCCGGGGCAGGGGGAGGGAGATGGAACACATGGTGCGTTTTGAACTGAAAAAAGTAGTTTCAAAAATGAGCAGCAAGGTTGCGCTGCTGTTGTTGCTGGTCTTTACGATTTATATGCTAAGCAATGCGAATTATCTGGTGTGGATCGAGGAAGATACACAGACAGAACTGACTGGGAAGGCGGCGGCACAGAAGCTTCGCGAAGCGGAGCAGGAATGGGCTGGTCCATTGACGGAGGAAAAGCTAGCAGAGGTGATTTCGCAAGGCTGGAGTCAGGGAAACCGGGGGATCCGGTTCCTGCTTGCCATGGCATTCGGGGAAATCTACAAACCGGATTTTATGATTGTAGGCACGCTAAGTGAGGAAGATGCCGGGAGTTTCTATGAGAATCGGACGAAGAGCCTCAGAGAGTGGCTTGCGGCGCAGGGCAGCTGGTACACAGAAGAAGAAAAAGACTTTTTAACCGCACAATATGAGGCGGTGGAGACGCCGCTTGTGTACGACTATACAGAGGGCTGGACGAAGCTGGCTTCCACCTTGCCAAATGTGCAGATGCTTCTGGTGCTTGTCATCGGCTTTCTTGTAGCGGGTATTTTCTCCGAGGAGTACCGGACTGGTGCAAGCGCGGTCTTTTTTTCCGCTGCGCTGGGGAGAGACAAGGCAGTCAGAGCCAAGCTAAAAGCAGGGCTTCTTTTGATTACGGTCGTGTATTGGCTGACGATTGCCGGATTCACCGCTGGAGTGCTTCTGGAACTTGGCGTCGGTGGGGCTGGCTGCAGGATTCAGACCAGCATCCAGGGCTGGACGAGCTTTTACAATATCACATTTTTACAGGAGTATATGCTGATTGCAGTGGGAGGATATATTGGCTGCCTCTTCATGGATTCTCTTGCAATGCTGGTTTCTGCAAAGACAAAATCTACCGTTGTGGCAGTGATTGTGCCGTTTGCAGTGCTCTTTGCACCAGCGGTAATAAAAGTGATGGAGTCGCCGCTTGCGGAAAAGGTGGAGGGGCTCATGCCCTATCAGCTCGTGCAGATGAATTCTGTAATCAGGGAATTTTATATTTACAAAATACCAGGTAGGATTGTTGGCGCGGCGGGAATCCTGCTGGTTGTGTATTTGGTTCTGGCAAACATCACTTGACAAGGGCACACAGGGAAAAGAAGCAAAAAAAGTGCTACCAACCTTACACAAAACACCGCCTACCGGGACAATAGGCGGTGTTTTTGTATGCGGAGGTAAATCCCTGAACCCTGGTCGCCTGGGTGAGCGGCCCAAATTGTGACAAGGAGGTATGTGCAAGCATGGCAGACGAAACCAAGACCAACAGCGCCACGCTGGAAAGTCCGGGCGGCCCTCCCGCGCCGGAGCAGACGGAACAGGCAGTGATCCCCGGCATGGACGGCGGCCCCGCCCCCGCCGGAAAGGTGATCGATCTGTCGGACGTGCGGGTGGAGGCTGGCAAGACCGGGCCGGAGGCTCCCGCCCCTGGGGACGCTCCCCCGGAGCAGGGTGCTGCTGGCTCTGTTACCGAGTACACCAAGCAGGAATGGGAGCGGCCCCTGGCCGAGATTGAAGCGGAACAGAAAAAGCCCCGCCGTGGCCGTCCGCCCAAGGCAGACTGGACCGCGCCGGAGTCCGGGGAAAAGAAGCCGGGACGGGGCCGGGCTCCCAAGGCCAAAAAGGAAAAGGCCGCCGCGCCCGGCAAGGGGGACAAGACCCCCGGCAAAGGCGCTCCCCCGGCCAAGGAGGAGGCCCCTCCGCCTGAACCGCCCCAGCCCCGTGACGCGACCCGCGCCGAGAAAGAGGAAATTGTTTATCTGAACCTCTCCGACCTCCACCCATTCAAGGATCACCCCTTTGGCGTGCGGGACGATGCGGAAATGCAGGGGCTGGTGGAGTCCGTCCGCTCCGGCGGTGTGAACCAGCCCGCCCTGGTGCGTCCCCGTGAGGATGGGGTCTATGAGATCATCGCGGGCCACCGCCGCCAGCGGGCTAGCGAGCTGGCCGGGTTTATGAATATGCCCTGTATCGTCCGCAACATGACGGACGATGAAGCAGTCCTGGCGATGACGGATGACAACCTGCGCCACTGCGAAAAGCTCCTGCCCAGTGAAAAGGCGGCGGCTCTGCAACAGCAGTATGAGGCCATCAAGCACCAGGGATCGCGGGGTGACGATGATGAGGCGGGCAAGCTCTCTCTGCAA
>DKWE01000126.1 GCA_002491565.1 Lachnospiraceae bacterium UBA7160
AGCCAGCCACTACCTGAGAGAAGGATGTATGGGGATCTGCCAGCTCGTGTAGTGAGTCTTTACAAGTTCTTAGATGCCAGGAGGCCGGAACAGCTGTAAAAATCCTGCGTTCCAGCAGGATTTTTAGTCGGCATTGTCTGAGCAGGCTGTGCGTCGGCACAGACTGCGAGTTGCCGACGGCAGCTGTGTAGGTCTTCTGGCACCTTAGAACTTGTAGACGAACGGTTCGAGCTGGCAGATCCCCATACATCCTTCTCAACCGGGGCGCCTGAATTGTAACATCCCCACATTTTTGTGCAATTTTTCTAAAATTTAGTTGTGATATGCCGGAAAATGAGTTATACTACTAAAAAAAGAAAAAGGACGTGATCACTATGAAAAGAATCGGACTTTTGACGAGCGGTGGCGACTGCCAGGCTCTGAATGCTACTATGCGCGGCGTGGTAAAAGGACTTTCCTCCAACATCTCGGATCTGGAAGTTTACGGCTTTATGAATGGATATAAGGGATTGATCTATGGCGATTACCGGCTGCTGACCTCGCGTGACTTTTCCGGTATTCTGACGAAGGGCGGCACCATCCTGGGCTCTTCCCGTCAGCCGTTTAAGCTGATGCGTGAGCCGGATGAAAAGGGACTGGACAAGGTAGAGGCGATGAAGCAGAATTACTACAAGCTTCGCCTCGACTGTCTCGTGATCCTGGGCGGCAATGGCACCCAGAAGACAGCGAACCTGCTGCGCGAGGAAGGGCTGAATATTATCCACCTGCCGAAGACGATCGACAATGATATCTACGGCACAGATATGACATTTGGATTTTACAGCGCGGTCAATATCGCGACCGATGCGATCGACTGCATCCACACGACGGCGGCTTCCCACAACCGTGTCTTTATCGTCGAGGTTATGGGCCACAAGGTAGGCTGGCTGACGCTGTACGCGGGCATCGCAGGCGGCGCAGATATCATCCTGCTTCCGGAGATCCCGTATGATATCAAGAAGGTCATCGAGGCGATTGACCGCCGGACGAAGGCTGGCAAGGGCTTTACCGTGATTGCGGTCGCGGAAGGCGCGATTTCGAAGGCGGACGCAAAGCTGAGCAAGAAGGATTACAAGAAAAAGATAGAATCAAAGAAGTACCCGTCCGTGGCGTATGAGATCGCGGAGGAGATCAAGGCAGCGAACGGACCGGAGGTCCGCATCACTGTACCTGGACATACACAGAGAGGCGGAAGCCCGTGTCCGTATGACCGTGTGCTCTCGACCCGGATTGGTGTGACCTGTGCGCAGATGATTCTGGAAGAAGAGTATGGCTACATGGTTGGTATCGTGAACGGCAAGATGAAGAAAGTGCCGCTCGCAGATGTGGCTGGCAAGCTGAAGACCGTTTCCCCGAAGGATCAGATCATCCAGGAAGCAAAGTTCATGGGAATCAGCTTCGGAGATTAAGCGCAGGGCGAAAGTCAGGCTGTGTGCAGCTATGGGGGGCATTTTATGAGGCGGCTGTTGCAAAATTGACGAAATCTACAATATGATACAAGCGTCAAAAGGTCATGCGTTTCATGCTTGCATGAAAAAGCATGACTTTGGGACGCGCAAAACACCGAAAAGTAGCCATTTTTCGAAGAAAAATGAGCGGATTTGAGGTGTTTTAGGATTGCGGGAGCATGAAATGCGGAGCAATCCGTGTATCATAAGCGTCAAAATACCTTTTGACGCTTTCATCATAATATATGGTGTCCGATCGGTTAAACACCTGGCCTTGTACCTTGACTGTATTTTGCATCACCCTCATGCTATCATTCAAAGAACAATCAAAGAGGATATCGCGGTTCGTCATACGGCAGATGAATAAGCGATACCCTCTTTTTATCATGCTCGATTCATACAGATGGGAATCCCAACCGAGTATTGATTTTATGGGCAGGATTGGGTAAAATAATGCAGGATAAACCATTCGATCTTTCAGCCCGGAAAAGGAGGAGAATATGGGATATACTGCTTTATACAGGAAATTTCGCCCGGCGACGTTTGACGATGTGAAGGGGCAGGATCATATAGTAAGGACATTGAAGAATCAGATCAATGCAGACCGGATCGGACACGCTTATCTGTTTTGCGGGACGCGCGGGACAGGGAAGACGTCGGTCGCGAAGATTCTTGCGAAGGTGGTAAACTGTGAGCATCCGGTGGATGGCAGCCCGTGCAATGTATGTGCCTCATGCCGCGCGATTGCCTCGGGCGCGTCGATGAATGTGCTGGAGATCGATGCTGCATCGAATAATGGCGTGGATAATATTCGGGAAATCCGGGAGGAGGTCGCGTATCCGCCGACGGAGGGGCGCTACAAAGTTTATATCATTGACGAGGTGCATATGCTGTCAACGGCGGCGTTCAATGCGCTGTTGAAAACACTGGAGGAGCCGCCGTCGTATGTGATATTTATTCTGGCGACAACGGAAGCGCACAAGATTCCGGTGACGATTCTTTCCAGGTGCCAGCGCTATGATTTCCGGAGACTTGGGCAGGGGACAATTCTGGAGAGGCTGCAGGAGCTGCTGGAGCAGGAGCATGTGGAAGCGGAGGAGCGGGCGCTGCGGTATATCGCGAAGAAGGGCGACGGGGCGATGCGCGATGCCTTAAGCCTGCTGGATCAGTGCATTGCATTTTATCTCGGCGAGAAGCTGACGTATGACCGGGTGCTCGAGGTGCTCGGTGCGGTTGACACAGATGTGTTCAGCGATTTGCTCCGGATGGTTGTGGAGGGACGGGTGGTCGACGCGATTGCGCTCCTGGAACGGCTGATTCTGGATGGGCGTGATCTGACGCAGTTTGTCAATGATTTTACCTGGTATCTGCGCAATCTGATGCTGCTGAAGGCTTCCGATGATATGGAGGATATCCTGGATGTGTCTACGGAGAGCCTCGTGCAGCTGCGTGAGGAGGCGGCACTGATTCGGAATGATACGCTGATGCGGTATATCCGAATCTTTTCAGAGCTGGCAAATTCGATCCGCTATGCGGTGAACAAGCGTGTGATGTTGGAGATGGCTTTGATCAAGCTGTGCCATCCGGAGTCAGAAAAGGATGAGCTGTCGCTGGTAGAGCGTATCCGGAGGCTGGAGCGGTACGCGCAGCAGGGGTTGCTGGCCGTGCGGCAGGCGCCTGCAGCGGGCGGCTATCCGGGTGCGGGGCCGGGCGGCTACGCAGGAGCAGGTCCCAATAGCGCGGCAGGAGGCTACGCGGGAACGGGTCCGAATGGAGCGATGGGAGGCTACGCGGGAGCAGGCCCGGATGGAGCGATGGGCGGCTATCCGGGTGCGGGGTTCGACGGCATGGCAGGGGGATATACTGGTACAAGCCCTGACGGTATGGGAGGATATACAGGAGCCGGGCTGGGCGGGATGGCAGGCGGTTATCCGCAGACCGGCATGGACGGTGCGGCAGGCTTCTATCCGGATGATGGGATGTATCCGGATCAACCGCCGCAGGCATATCCAAAGGCTGCACCGGAGGATCTGAAGAAAGTTCGCGCGATGTGGAAGACGATTATCAATGAGACAGCCAACCCGTTCCGGATTGCGCTTGCGTCAGCGCAGGTCAAGTACAATGCGCAGGATGAAAAGGACAACCGGCTTTTTGTGGTTTTCTCAGATTTTCTTGCCGAGCGCTACCTGAACAGCGCGGAGCGCAAAGCGGAGCTGGAGCAGATCATCGCGGACCGGACCGGAAAACAGGTCGAGGTCAAATTTACCCTTGCCGCGGACGAGTTTGCCCAGCGCGGCAAGCTGGCAACGATTGATTTGGATGAAAGAATTCGGGAATTCATTCATACAGATATAGAAATTGTAGATGAAAGCTGATACAATGGTACGGTACGATGTTTCACAAATAATTGCAGGGTATCAGGACGTTGACGAATCCGTCTGGTATCTGGGGGAACAGCAAAACGTAGCAAACAGATTGCGCAGCTTACAGGAAAATAAATAAAGGAGGAGCTTATCATGGCAAAGCGTGGAGGCTATCCCGGCGGCATGATGCCGGGCAATATGAACAATCTGATGAAGCAGGCACAGAAGATGCAGAAGCAGATGGAGGAGAATCAGAAAGCACTTGAGGAGCAGGAATTTTCGGCGGCGGCAGGCGGCGGCGCGGTAGAGGTGACGGTTTCCGGCAAGCGCGAGGTGAAGAAGGTAAAGCTTCAGGAAGAAGTGGTCGATCCGGATGATATCGAAATGCTGGAGGATCTGATCGTGGCGGCGACAAATGAGGCGCTGCGGAAGGCAGAGGAGGCTGCGGCTTCCGCGATGGCGAAGCTGACCGGCGGTCTCGGCGGCCTTGGCGGCGGACTGGGAGGATTCGGACTCTGATGGATTACTATGGAAGCCAAATGTCCAAACTGATTGAGCAGCTTGCGTCCCTTCCAGGGATCGGAGGCAAGTCTGCTCAGCGGCTTGCATTTCACATTATACATATGCCAAAGGAGCAGGTGGCACAGCTGACCAGCGCGATCACAGAGGCGCGGGAAAAGGTCTGTTATTGCAGGGAGTGTTTTACCCTGACGGACCAGGAGCTGTGTCCAATCTGCGCCAATGAACAGCGCGACCACAAGACGATCATGGTTGTGGAGAATACGCGTGATCTGGCGGCGTATGAGAAGACCGGGAAGTACGAGGGCGTCTACCACGTCCTGCACGGCGCGATTTCCCCTATGCTGGGGATCGGCCCGGCAGATATCAAGCTAAAAGAACTGATGCAGCGCCTGCAGGGAGATGTAAATGAAGTCATTATCGCAACCAATTCCAGCCTCGAGGGCGAGACGACTGCGATGTATATCAGCAAGCTGATCAAGCCGACCGGGATCAGAGTCAGCCGGATCGCCAGCGGCGTTCCGGTCGGCGGGGATCTGGAGTATATTGATGAAGTTACGCTGCTCCGCGCGCTTGAGGGGCGGATTGCACTCTAAATCCGCAGGATGCAGGCGCAGATTTCCTCCGCCATTTCCATGACCGTTGACAACCGTGCAGTCTGCAGAGAGAGATAGGGCTGCAGGCTGTCTGCGTTTGTGATTCCGGTGATCGAGATATCTCCGGCGGTGGCGAGCCGTTTGTTGACGCCTGCGCCGGGCTGCAGGCCATGCGGACGCAGGGAAATGCAGCCGATGCGGTGGCCTGGCCCTAAGGAGGCGTCAATCGCGATCACCGGGGCAAAGGGATGGCGCTCCTTAAGCTCCGCGGTGCGCTCCGCGAGGTTCAGCGCATGGACCGGCGAGGCAAGTGTTCCGTAGACCGGAAACGGGCAGCCGGAGCGTACGAGCAGGCTTCCGACCATCGGGCCAAGGCTGTCTCCGATCAGGCGGTCTGTGCCAATACAGAGAATGACCGGGAAGTAGCGCAGGCTGTTGCTTTTCTGCCGGAGGGATGATGCCCCTGGGGGAGACAGAGGAGAGTCATCGGCGTGAGTTTGTCCGCAGGCCAGAGGAGAGTCATCAGCGGGGGTCTGTCTGTAAGACGGGGAGGATTCACGGCTGGAAATTTGCCCATAAGACGGGGAGGATTCACGGCCGGAAATCTGCCCGTAAGACGAAGAGGATTCACGGCTGGAAATCTGCCCGTAAGACGGGGAGGATTTACGGTCGGAAATCTGTCTATAAGGCAAAGAGGATTTACAGTCGGAAGGCTGTTCGTAATGCGGAGAGGATTCATAGCCGGAAGTTTGCTCGCAGAGGGCTGGGATTTCTTCCTTACAGGAGGAGTTTCGAGACTTTTGGCAGGAGGGCGTGTAGGCAGCCAGCAGTCTGGTAAGCGCCGCTTCCTGCAGCGGTATAGTGTCGCAAGGTAACTCAGTGAATCGGTCAGATCTCATAAGGGACTCCTTTCGCATGGCTATTGCAGTTACTGCTTAGACATCGCAGAGTAAAGTGTTGGTTGCAAGGAGAGTGGCAAGGAGCAGTAACTTCCGCAGGCAGTCTTAGGTGCCAGGGCCTGTCTTCTATGTCCATTTTATCCAGATTTTCCAGAACCTATGCATTTGGAAAATCTTTTCGAACAATTCTTTGAGCGGTTCAGTAGCTTCTGTTTAAATCTTGCGTAAAATGACAAAATTCAGGTTCCGGTTTATCCGGGTTAGAGGTGTAGGATGAAAAATCTGACAATAGAAAATGAAGTGATCATTCGTGATTACAAGAAAGATGACTGGGCGGCGATCGAGAGGATACACGATTGTGCAAGAAAGGTGGAATTGGAGCACGCAGGTCTTGAAGCTGCTTTTTTGCCTTTGAAGATTGCGGCAGAGCGTGAGAATCTGATGGACTACGAGGGACTATTTGTAGCAGAATGCGATCAAATGGTTGCCGGATTTCTCGCATGTACGGAGGAAGAGCTTGCCTGGCTCTATGTCGGGCCGGAATTTATGCGCAGAGGGATTGGGCGTAAGCTTTCCCGGCATGCGCTGTCTGCTTTTCCGGATATCCGCTATGTCGAAGTCCTGAAAGGGAATGAACCGGCGAAAAATCTATACGAGAGCCTGGGATTCCGGGTTGTGGGGATAGAAAAAGGCGCGATGCCGGGCAATGAGAAATTTGCGGTTGAAGTTTATTCTATGGAGCGGAAAAACGCTGCTTGCGAGGCCAAAGGTTAAGGTTGCGGTCCGGGAGGTGAGTGCTTCTATAAGGCTGTGGGCTTTGCAGGCATGGAACCAGACAGAAAAGAGTATCAACCCATCGATAGCCGAAAAAGAAACACCGCACAGCGTCTGACCGCTGGCGGTGTTCGGATCACTATTGGTAAGTTACTTTTTCTTCTTGTCTGCAAGAGAACAGCTGATTGCTGTAAATAAACCGATTACTATCCAGGGAAACGCCGCTCCAAGAAAATCACTCATCTTTACACCTCCTTAAACACGCTTTAGATAGAATAGAGTCTGAAATTTTGCCATTTTGCGCAGGCTTTCGTTTGCAGGCGCCGGAATGTGGTGATATCCCTGCTATTTTTTATGAACTGCCTTGTAATATTTCCAGAACGGAATGGCGAATGATATAAATATTCCCAAATATAATACAAACAGGATACAGAAAAACACCATCAAGCTGTGATTAAAAGGATCGTTTATTCTGCTCTGCATAATAATTTGCGGGATAATAACCAAAAGGAAAATGCTCAAAAGAGGGATCATACGGCCGATAAAAACCCGCTTCATCATATCCAGCCGGGAGGCATCGTCACAGAATATTTCCTCCTCGGTTCCATCCATTTCGGAAGCTGCCTTGCGAAAATAGCTGTAACCCACATAATTCTGCAGATATTCCCATCCGCAATCGCGGAACATTTGAATATATTCGCTCTGTTGAGAAGTGCTGTCAGGATTGTAGTCTAATTGATAGACCATATCCTTTGGTTCGCATTTTTGAAAATGATACAGGCAAAGACCATTGACGCCGATAAATTCCCAGCCGTTTTTATGCTGGTCTCTTAAGTATTTTTCCTCTTTCTTCCATGCAGAAATGGAAAAGAATCTGAGTTCTGTTTTTAGTTTTTTCATGGTCACGTTGCCTCCTTCATGCTTTTATACAGACGCTCAATTCGCTTCATTTCCAAATCAAGTACTTGTGTCCCCAACTCAGTAATGCAATAAATTTTGCGCTTTTCTTCTTCTCTGACGAATTTAATCAGGCCGTCTTTTTCCATTTTAGACAGACTGCCGTACAAGGTCCCCGGGCTGATTTTTACCTGTCCCTGCGTTAATTGCTCTGTCCTTTTTACGATACTATAGCCATGTGCTTCTTCCCTCAGACACAGCAGAATGTAAAAACCTGTTTCGGTCATTGGCACATATACTTTTCTAATATGGCGATCCATGATACTACCTCACTCAACACTGCTATACATTGCACTTCGATATATAATATAGCACTGCGATATATCGATGTCAAGAGTAATTTGCTATGGAGCTGTGTTTCCGGGAAAAAGAGCTATAGTTCAGGCAACAAAACGTTTTTTGGACAAAAAAGAGTGTTGCAAAACGCAGTCGCCCTGCAAGCTCTGGTGTGTCCGGTTAGACATTTGCCACAGCCTGCGGGTTTCAGCAATTTTGCAACACCCATTGCCCTCTAAAGTCCAAAAGATTTGCTCTACGGCCCATCAGCCCTTGATACCCTGCATCTTGATTCCCTCTACAAAATATTTCTGGCAGAGGAAGAAGATGATCAGTACCGGAATTGTCATGACGACAGCTACTGCCATCATCTGGCCAATCTTAGTGGTTCCCATAGAAGAATTTAAGAACTGGATACCGATGGCTACCGTGAACTTCTTTGTGGAGTTGAGGTAGATCAGCGGCTGATAAAAGTCGTTCCAGTTGTATACAAGAGACATGACGCCGACACACATTGAGACCGGCTTGACAGCAGGCAGCATGATGTGTGTGAAAGTCTGAAAGGAGCTGGCCCCGTCGATCATTGCCGCTTCATCCAGCTCCTTTGGCAGCGACAGGAAGAATTGCCGGAAGAGGAAGATGTTGTAGGCGCCGCCTCCAAGAAGAGAGGGGATCATCAGCGGCCAGTAAGTGTCAACCATATGGGCTTTAAAGTAAAGCAGGTACTGTGGAATCAGTGTGACCTGCGCCGGGAGCATCAGCGTCGCCATCAGGCAGGTGTACCAGAATTTGGAGCCCTTTGCCTGGAATCTTGCGAAGCCGTATGCGACAAAGGCAGAGGAGAATACCGTTGCAACGGTATTAAACAGAACAAGAAACACCGTATTTCTGGTAAACAGCCCGAAATCTGCCTGCTTTAAGCCGTTGGCGAAGTTTTTGAACAGCCATCGTTTCGGAATCAGGGTCGGTGGAAACTGATACGCCTCCGCAGTAGATTTAAAGGCGGTAGTCAGCATCCACAGAAACGGGAAAATACAGACGATTGCGCAGAGGATCAGGACAATGTAGATAATCGTCATCTCCAGGCGGTGCGCTGCGGATTTGGACATAGGGTTTTTCTTTTTCATAGCGCGCTCCTTTCTGTCAGTCGTTGTAGAAGACCCACTTCTTCTGCGTCGCCTGAATGATGCCGGTCACAATCATAATGACAAGGAACAGGCACCATGCGATACAGGATGCGTAGCCCATCTTGCCGTACTCAAACGCATTCCGGAAAATCAGCATCGCGACGGTCAGCGTGGAGTTGACCGGACCGCCGTCTGTCAGAATGTACGGCTGGTTGAAGAGCTGGAACGCGGTGATCGTACCGATGACAAGGTTGAAATAGATCGTCGGCGTGGACAGCGGCAGTGTAATGGAAAATACCTGGCGCAGTGTGCTCGCCCCGTCGATCTGCGCACTCTCATAGAGCGACGCAGGGATATCCTGAATCCCGGCCAGCATGATCAGGATCTGATTGCCAAGCGACCACAGGCTCATGACAACGATACAGCCAAGCGCAAGATGCTTGTCGCCCAGCCAGTTTGGCCCGGTGATGCCGAGCAGCGAGAGGAAATAATTCAGGACACCGTAGCTGCCGTTGAAAATCCAGCCCCAGAGGATCGTGACAGCGACGCCTGCAGTGATGTACGGCAGGTAAAAAATAGTACGCCAGAATCCCAGAAACTTTACTTTGCGGCTCAGCAGCCAGCCAAGCACGAAGGAAAGGAGGAGACTGAGCGGAACGTACATAAGCACATAGCAGAGCGTATTTTTAAATGCAGGCCAGAACAGGGCATCCACCTGGAAGGCCTGGATAAAATTAGCCAGACCGACAAAGGTTCCGTCTCCGGTAAAGCCAGAATCCGTAAATGCGAGAAAAAGAGATTTGATCATCGGATAGACGGTCAGCACGAGAAAAAATAAAAGCCAGGGTGAAATATAGAGATAAAAATTGATGGTGTTCCGGCGCTCGATGCCGGAGAGCTTCCGTTTCCTTTTTTCCTTCATCTTCCTTCCTCCTGAATAAAAGAGGGTGTCGCACAATAGCAGAAAGCTACAAGTTATGGTACATGTCTACGTGACCAATTACCTGAGCTTGTGCCCTGACTGCATTTTGCGACACCCTCTTATGGTAAAATCTGATTAGTTATTGAAGCCGTAAGAAGCAAATTCTGTGTCAATCTGCGGACCGTACTGGTCAACGACTGCCTGCGGATCCTGGCCGTCGAGAGTAACAGACTGCACCATCGTCTCCCAGATATCTCCGGAGGAAGCAAGTGTGCCGCCCCATGGATTCAGATGGGAATTGCCAAGGTGCTCTACATAGTAGGTGTTGTCAAGGCCGTCGCCGAGGTAAGTAGTCTCTGCATAGGTGGTCTCCGCGATCTTCTTGTTTGCCGGGATACCGCATACTGCGATTGCCTCTGCCATTGCGTCGTTCTCGTAAGCGATTTCCTTCAGGAACTGCCAGCCCGCATCCGGGTTCTCGCTCGTGGTCGTGATTGCCCAGCCGGTAGCGTACTGTACATTGATCTCGTTGCCGTCCGGATCGCTCGGCATGCTAGTGAAGCCGATGTTGATGCCATTCTCGTCCGCGTCGTTCGTCACGGTGATCGCCTCGAAGCCGCCGCACGGATACATTGCTGTCTTGCCGGATACGAAGAGCGTCTCAGCCGGGATGGTCATCTGGGCAGTGTCATCCGGGATCAGACCATTGCTGATCAGAGTGTTGTAGAGCGTGAGCGCTTCTACTACCTTATCGGTGCTCATATTTGCCTTGGAGAGATCCTCCTCGTATGGAAGACCGCCGCCGGAGTAGAGCATCACGTTGTTCATTACCCAGTGCTTCGCGAGCGCATAGGTCTTGTTTGCACCCTCGCCGCTCACGAAAGCGGTCCCCCAGTCGGTCATATCCTGAAGTGTCCAGCCCGCTTCCGGATAAGCGACGCCTGCGTCGTCGAACATGTCCTTATTGTAAGCCATCACGAAACAGTTCGTGTGGTTCGGGAAGCCCTCGAGCTTGCCGTCAGCATCGTAGTAGCCGTCGATAATACCCGGCGTGAGTACTTCGTCGAGGTTCACACCTTCTTTTTCCACGTATGGGTTCAGGTCAATGTAGAATTCGGTGTTCATTCCGTAGTAGTCCGGGCTCATCTGCATGACATCTCCTGCAGATCCGGAGGAAAGTGCTGCCGCCGCCTTCTGATCCCATACGCTGTCAGCGGTCGGGAGGATTGTATAGGTGAGATTCAGCTCCGGATGCTCCTCTTTGAAGATCTCGAGCGCGTTCTCTCTCGACTTTGCCTCATCATCTGCACCCCATGCCCAGATGTCGAGATCACCGGAGAGCTCTGCCGCGGACGCGGTCACTCCGCCAGTCATTGCTGCTACTGCTGTGCCAAAGAGGGCAGCTGTAAAGAGTTTTTTGCTTTTGCCTTTCATTTTTTTGCTCCTTCCCTTGTTGTCCTGTTGAACAAAATATTTGATTGTTCCGTTGCGTATACCATGAACGATTGTATAAATCGTCCAAAAGATACGATTATTTTAAAAGCATTTTAGAACATTATCTATAAAAGATATTGCTGGGTTTTAGTCGGATTTTGCCTTGCGGGCAAAAGCAACGAAACCGGGCACCCATTATCTGGATGTCCGGTAAGCAAGAGGTGTGGCGCCGGAATACTTTTTGAAAATCCGGTTGAAATAACTGATAGAGCCGAAATTAAGGCGCGCTGAGATCTCTGTGACTGAGAGGTTTGTGTGAAGAAGCAGCTCTTTGGCACGCCGGATACGGATTGAGTTGCAGAAATCGACGTAGGACATACCGACGGCGCTCTGAAAAGTCCGGCAGAAATTGGAGTAGCTCATATTTACCATGGCCGCCGCTTCTTCCATCGGGAGTTTTTCCTCCGGCTGAGAGATCAGGCGAGAGAGAAGTGTCTGCACTTTTAGCAGGTTCGGCGCTTGGATATCCGATTCGACGAGGCGGAGCAGCTCCATCTGCATCATTGTGGACAGGAGAGAGGTCAGCGCTGCGCAGAGCTGGATCTCAGTCGGAGCAGGATACTCCGAAATGATTTGCAGGGTCTCATCGGTATGAAGCCGAATAGCGGGAGACAGGCGCAGCAGCTGCTGAACAATCTCATAAAGCGGAGACTCCTGTGTGATGGTAACAGCGCCGTCTGCGAGAAGTGCTCCGGCGGGGAACAGCGCGATGTTGCCCGTGCGGGAGCTGAAAAGCTGCTGTACGAACCGAGAAGAAAACTGGAGGACGATCTGGCGGGGGCGCAGATCATTCTGTATCCGGTGCACAGCAAGCGGGGGATAGAAGGTCAGCGCACCGGGGCGAAGCGGGATCATCCGGTTGCCGGCCTCCGCCTCAGCACTGCCGTCTACCGTGTAGTTTATTTCATAGAAGGAATGGCAGTGCGCCGGAAATGCGCAGATATAACAGTGCTCATTGTCTGTGGGAACAAGGGCAGAAGAAATTTCCTGAATATAAGTGACAGAACTGAAATTTATCTTTGCGGGGTCTCCGCCTGCCTGGAAAGTTTCCTGGTAAAGCATTCCGCTCCCTCCTTTTTACAAAGTGTAATTTTTGCGGCTGCATTTCCGGACGGTAGATTGCAATAGAAGACATCCGAAAATGTACCGAACAGTGTCATATTATACGGCGCAGATTGATCTGTCAAGTCGAACAAAAAAGGACTAAAAACAGACAAATTTGTCGCTATATATAAACGGCACAGATATTTATTATTAAATAGAAAGTATAATGAGGCAAAATATGGTCTCTGCTGTACTGACAGGCATAGAAGCAGAAATACCAGAGAAGGAGGAGCTACGAGTTTGATTGAGGTAAAGCATCTGGTAAAGCGGTACGGAGATAAGCTTGCGGTAAACGATCTGAGCTTTACCGTACAGGCCGGTGAGATTCTTGGATTTCTGGGGCCGAACGGGGCGGGCAAATCCACGACGATGAATGTCCTGACCGGGTATCTGTCCGCGACCTCGGGAGAGGTTTGGATCGACGGGGTCGATATGGCGGAGGAGCCGGAGCGTGCGAAGAAGAAAATCGGCTATCTGCCGGAGATTCCGCCGCTCTATACGGACATGACCGTGGAGGAGTACCTGAGATTTGTGTTCCGGCTAAAGAAGGTTGGAAGAGACGTGAACCGGGAAGCACATATCGCAGAAATCTGCGAGCAGGTCTATCTGAGGGATGTAAGAGGCAGGCTGATCCGTAACCTGTCAAAAGGCTACCGGCAGAGAGTCGGAATCGCGCAGGCGATGATCGGGAATCCGAAAATTCTGATTCTGGATGAGCCGACAGTGGGGCTGGACCCGAAGCAGATCCTGGAGGTTCGCAGTTTGATTCGAAGCCTGAGAGAGAAGCATACGATTTTGTTATCCTCTCATATTTTACAGGAGATTCAGGCAGTGTGTACGAGAATTCTGATTATCAATGAGGGAAGACTGGCCGCTGACGAGCGCGAGGCGGAGCGCCGGGACCGCTATCAGATATTGGTGGAAGGGCCGAAGCGCAGAGTCGCCGCCAGCCTTGGGCAGCTCCCTGGGGTCCAGTCTGTGCGCCCTTTCGGGGAAGCGGAGCCGGGGGTTGTCCGCTATCAGCTGACGGTGGAGCCAGGCTGCCCGGTTCGACGGGCTGTTTTTGACCGGGTTTCTCAAAGCGGCTGGCGGCTGCTTGGGCTGGAGCAGAGCCGGGAGAGTCTGGAAGAACGTTTTCTCCTGGCAACGTCCGGACAGAGGATTCCGGGAGGAAGAGAGGAGGAGCTATGAGTGCAGTCTATTTCCGGGAACTGTCTTCGTACTTTAAAAGTGCGCGCGGCTACATCTGCCTGGGATTGTATTTCCTGTTTGGCGGACAGTTTTTTCTGATGCAGATTCGGTATCAGGGAGTCAATGATATTGCGGCAGTTTTTTCCAATATGTATTTTGTGGTGCTGCTGACGCTTCCGGTGCTGACGATGAGGCTGCTTGCGGAAGAAAAGCGGATGCGCACAGATCAGGTGCTGCTGACAGCGCCTGTGTCGCTTGCGGAGATTGTGTGGGGAAAATATCTGGCGGCATTTACTGTCTTTGCAGCGGGAATTTCTGTCTTTGTCCCGTACTTTGTGGTACTCGGGGCACTGTCCTCTCCGGATGTCCGGATGTTTGCAGGCAATCTCGCGGGAATGCTGTTCCTGGGGGCGGCTTTAATCGGAATTGGAATGTTTGTGTCCGCGCTGACGGAGAGTCAGATGCTCGCGGCGGTCGGCACGTTTGGGAGTATCCTGCTTCTGGTAATTCTGGACAGCATCAGCGGGATTTTGCCTGCACAGCTGTCGCTGGTGAGCACAGTTCTGGGTGCGCTCTCATTTAGCCGCCGGTTTTCGAATTTTACTGCGGGCTTGCTGAATGGGGCGGATGTTGTGTTTTTTGTCAGCGCTGTGCTCGTGTTTCAGTTTTTGAGTGTGCGGGTCCTGGACCGGAATCGATGGACGGCGAGCCGGAGGATCAAAAACGCATCGCTCTCGGCTGCGGTCACGGTAGCTTTTCTCGCTGTTGTTGTGCTCTTCAATGTGGTGCTCGCACTGCTGTTTGAGCGGCTTCCCGCGCTGGATCTGACCGACAACCGGTGGTATCAGCTCTCGGAGGAGTCGGTGGAGGCAGTGAGGGCGCTGGAGACCGAGGTGGAGATCATTGTCTGTACGGATCAGGAATCGCTGCGGGGGACCGACCACGGGAAGCAGATGGATGAACTGCTGAAGGAGTATGAGAGGACGGGCAAATGCATCCGTGTGCGGTTTGCCGACGTGGTGAAAGAACCGGAGCTCGTGAAAGAGTATGCGGACTATGCAGTAGCGGAGGGAAGTATCATCTTTCACAGTGCGTTAAGAACGCGGGTGGCAGCCCTGGGCGACTGCGTGGAGCGGGTCGGGCTGGAGGATGGATCGGGATACCGGTATGTGTCAAAAACGGAACAGGTGCTGACATCGGGAATTCTCTATGTGACGGAGGCTTCTGTGATGCAGGTGAGCATCCTGACCGGCCATCAGGAGCTTGGCTGTGAGGATATCTGCAATTACCTGGAAGAAAATAATTATGAAATCAGGGAGCAGAATATTGCGACGGAGGAGATTGATCCGAAATCCGAAATGGTATTTCTGCTGGCGCCGTCGACAGACTATTCAGTGGAGGAGATGCAGAAGCTGGACCGCTATCTGGACCACGACGGTGAGTTTGAACGGCGGCTCTTTTATGTTGCCGCATATAACCAGCCTGAGCTTCCCGGGATTTCCGGGTTTCTTGCGGAGTGGGGCATCCGGGTCGGCGAAGAGCTGATCGTGGAGACGGACGCAGCAAATACGTATGACGACCAGGGCTTTTTGTTCGGGGCAGACTTTACGGAGGCGGCGAAACCGTATCTGGAGGCCGTCCGGAATCCGTCTCTCCCGGCGCTTGGTTATTATTGCAGGCCGGTGGAGGCGCTCTGGGAGGAGAAGGATAACCGGACGGCAGAGACGCTGATTCAGACGAAGGAGAGCTGTGTGCTCTACGCACTTTCGAACGGAGCTTTGTCCGGAGTAAAGAGCGCGGAAAAATTGTCATGCGGAATCGCCGCGCTGGGCAGCCGGCTGAAGTATCAGGGAATAAAGGAGTGCAGATCCTATGTCGTGGCCTTTGGCTCTTCGGCAATGTTTTCCTCGTCCGATGCGGTGAGCGACAATTTTAATAACCGGGACTTCACGGTGGAGCTGATCAACCGTCTGAACGGCAAGGAGCAGGGAATCAGCATCGCCGGAGTCAGCCTGAGTGCGGAAAAGCTGAGGGTGACGCAGTCCGCCTATCGGATGATTTCTGTGATTTTTGGCCTTTTACTTCCGGCCGCCTGCTTTGGGGCGGGCGCCGTCGTGACAGTGTACAGGAGGAGATTATAATGAAAGCAAAGGGAAAACTTCTGCTGGTACTTGTACTGGCGGCAGCGGTGCTGACAGCTATATTCATGCTCCTTACACGGGAGCAGCCTGGAGACCTGACGCGGGAGACAGAGATGCCGGAAGGCACGGAGGTGGTGTTGTGTGCACAGGAACCGTCGGAGCTTTTGGAGGTACATATTGAGAACGAGAGCGGAGCGGTCGATATCGTGCGGGACGGGGAGAAGGCAGCCCTGCAGGGGTATGGGAAGTATGCGCAGAATGCGGTGAAGCTGGAAACTCTGATGCGGAATCTCTCGGAGCTGACCGGGACGCTGGTGGATGCGAAGCATCCGGAGTTGGAGCGGTACGGTCTCGCGAAGCCGCGTGCCACTGCGAGGCTTGTGGGGAAAGAAGAACTGACGCTCTATCTCGGCGATTACAATGAGAGTGCATCTGTCTGGTATGTAATGCGCGATGAGGATGAGGCGCTTTATACGGTGCCGGCTGGAAAGGGAGAGTTCCTGATGGCCTCGCCGTATGCGTATCTGAGTACAGAGTTCATACCTGCTTACACAGCAGGCCAGGAGATGACAAAGCGTCTGTCCGGCGTGCGGATCGATCGGCCGGACCTGGAGGAGCCGCTGGAAATCCGGGCAATGGAGGGAGAACCTCAGGCCTATACTTCCGCTTATGAGATCACGAGCCCGGTGCGGGTCAAGACTTCTCTGAAGGCGATGAACGAGGAGATTGGCTCCCTGTTCGGATTTGCGGCGGATGCTGTGGCAGGGAGATATGAGGAGAAGGATGCGGCCCGGTATGGCTTTGACGAGCCTGCGATGGTGATGACGGTGGAGCACGACGGTATGACGGATGTGTTTATCGTTGGCGATGAGGCTGCCCGGGGAGAGCGCTATCTGCTCTATAGCGGAACAGACCTGTGCTATACGATACTGGAGAGCCGGCTTTCGTTTTTGAGAGTGAACGCGGATGATCTGTTTTTCGGGCTTGCTTTGCTGCCGGATATTGAGAGGGTGGCGGAGGTGGAGCTTGTGCTGGAAGATGAAAAATATCATTTCAGGCTCGGAAGAGACGATGCAGGGGAAATCGCGGAGGTTACGGTCGGGTATCTTGCATCAGGCAGCCAGAGAGAAGGGGAAATGCCGGGGATAAATCGCGTGATAGACGGTCAGCCAGCGGAAAAAGCGCAGAAAATGAATATCGCAACAGGCGGCCAGGCAGAGGAGGAAGTACCACGGAGGGATATTGTGTCGGACAGCCAGGCAGAGGAGGAGCTACCGGGGACGGATACGGTGGCAGGTGGATCTCAGAGTCTGGATGAGAAGCAGTTCCGGAGGTTCTTTTCGTTTCTTCTTGAGGTGGATGTCCAGGAGATTTACCTCGAAGAGGAGGAGGGCGAGAGGCGGCTTGCAGTCACTTACCGCTATCTGGACGGAAGCAAGGATGTGCTGGAGGAGATCGCCCTGGCGGATGGCCGGACGGCAGGTATCCGGATCAATGGTAAAATGTCCTTTACCGGGCGGCTTGCATATGTGGAAAAGCTGCGCACGGAACTGGGACATCTGCTCGCCGGGGAGGAGATTGATACGAACTGGTAGAGCAATACGTTATCTTTAATGTGTAAGTACGGTGGGCCAGTATATTGCTCTTGACGAGCCGTGGATAGATCCGTATCATGAAAAGCAATGACGTTTCCTTGTCGCCGAGGGGATAGGATAGCAGAAAGGAGCAGATTATTATGAAGTACAGAAATCCAATCATTTCCGGTTACAATCCGGACCCGTCCATCTGCAGAGTGGGGGACGACTATTATCTTGTAAATTCATCGTTTGAATTTTTCCCGGGTGTTCCGCTGTATCACAGCCGGAATCTGGTGAATTGGGAGCCAGTAGGGCACTGCCTTGACCGGAGGAGCCAGCTCGAGCTTGACAAGTGCCGTGCGTCGGACGGAATATATGCGCCGACAATCCGTTACCACGAAGGAATGTTTTACATGACAACTACAAATGTCAGCAACGGCGGCAATTTTATTATTCACACGGAGGACCCGCGCAGGGGCTGGTCGGAACCTGTCTGGGTCGATCAGGGAGGAATTGATCCGTCTCTGTTCTTTGACGATGACGGAAAGGTTTACTTTACCTCGACGGGGTTTGGGGAGAATGGAAGACAGGCGATTGTGATCTGCGAGCTGGATCCGCTGACTGGCGAGAAGTATACAGAGACGCGGGTACTCAGCTTCGGCTGCGGAGGCCGCTATCCGGAGGGGCCGCATCTCTATAAGAGGAATGGAAACTATTATCTGATGCTCGCTGAGGGCGGCACGGAGTATGGACATATGGAGACAATACAGCGCGCTGATAGCCCCTACGGCCCATTTGAGGCATGCCCGTACAATCCGATCCTCTCACACAGGGAGGATACACGGGAGCGCATCTACTGCACCGGTCATGCCGATATCATGGAGGATGCAAACGGCAACTGGTGGATGGTTTGTCTTGCAATCCGCCCGTGCGGCAAGGAGCCGAACCGTGTGCTGTTGCACAATCTGGGGCGCGAGACGTACCTGGCGCCGGTTACGTGGACAGAAGATGGCTGGCCGATCGCCGGAGAAGGAGGACTGATTGACATCGAGATGGATGGTCCGCTGCCAGGTGAGGCGCCGAAGAGGGTCTGCCGTGACGTTGTAGATGACTTTTCGACCGATACATTTTCTGCGCATTACAATTTCCTGCGTAATCCGGTGTCTGAGAACTATCAGCGTATTCCGCAGGAGAAGCGGCTGCTCCTTTTTGGAAGTACGGTGACACTGAATGAGCAGGATACTCCGACCTGGGTGGGCGTCCGTCAGAAGGGCTTCGAGACAGAGACTACAGTTCGTGTTTTCCCTGAGCGGGTGTGCCAGGGAATGCGCGCCGGACTTACTGCCTATTACAATATGGACTATCACTATGAGATTTATCTGACAAGGGAACAGAACCGCTGGCTTGTCGCGCTGGCGAAGCACGTCCACGATATGTTTGCCGTCACTGCACAGGTGGAGGTGGAGCTGAATGAAGAAGAAGGACTCTATCTGCGGATTGACACCGATCCGGAGTATTATACCTTCCGCTACAGCACGGATGGAGTACAGTATCAGCTGCTTGGTCGCGGTGCCGCAGCCGGACTGTGCACCGAGCAGACCCGCACGATGACCTTTACCGGGACATACCTGGCAATGTTTGCCGAGAACGGGGATGCAATGTTTGCGGACTTTGAAGCGAGGGTAAAAGATTATTAAGGGACGGGCTTACATTGCTATACCCTTATCCAGATTATTAGGGCGTTTCCTATATGGATGAGATTTATGCAGTGCAGGCTATGAATGAATTTTAGCCTGCACTGTTTTTTATTCCCACGAGCAACGATTTATTTCTATTTTTAGAGGAGGATTCAGGATGGAAACGAAAGAGTATCTGAAAAACTATTACGAGGGATATGATGAGAACGGGCGTCTGACCACGAAGCATGGAATGGTAGAGTATATTACGACGATGAAATATATTGAGAAGTATCTGAAGCCAGGGATGCGGGTCATGGAGATCGGCGCCGCGACGGGACGCTATAGTCACGCATTGGCTCGGAGAGGCTATCAGGTAGATGCCGTTGAATTAGTCGAACATAATATCGAAATCTTCCGGCAGAACACGATGGAGGGCGAGCTTGTCACGATCACGCAGGGCAATGCGATGGATTTGTCTGCTTTCGAGAGCGATACCTATGATATTACTTTGTTGCTCGGCCCGATGTATCATTTGTTCACAGCCGAAGAGAAGCGGAAAGCATTATCCGAAGCGATCCGGGTCACAAAAAAGGGCGGTATTATTTTTGCCGCGTACTGTATGGGGGATGCGTGTGTCTTAGCATACGGTTTTGTCCGGGGTGAGATCTACAACGTTATTGAAAAATGTATGCTCGACACAGAGACATTCGACACCTTCTCAAATCCCTGGGACATCTTCGAGCTGTACCGGAAAGAGGAGATCGACCAGTTAAGGGCCGGATTTCACGTTACGCAGCTTCATTTCATCGCTACAGACGGATATACAAATCATATGCGGGAAACGGTAGACCAGATGGATGAGCGCATGTACGAATTGTATATAAAGTATCATCTTGCCACATGCGAAAGACAGGATATGGTGGGATACTCTCACCATACGCTTGATATATTCCGGAAGGATTGAAAATGAGAAAAACATCTAATTCGCTATGAACGGATTGATGCCCTGGGGTGAAAGCGTAAAAGCTCCTCCCCAGGGCATTTCTGCTGCTATATAGGAAAGTTCATTTGTTGCACCGCATTGTTGGTGATTTCCCGGAAACTGGGATAACAGACCGTCAGCCCTTCACTCCGCCGGAAGCCAGTCCGCTCACCAGATGCTTCTCGATGCAGAGGAACAGGATGATGACCGGGATCGTAGCAAACAACGATGCGGCGA
The DNA here is from genome assembly GCA_002491565.1 of Lachnospiraceae bacterium UBA7160. Lineage (GTDB taxonomy): Bacteria > Bacillota > Clostridia > Lachnospirales > Lachnospiraceae > Choladousia. The sequence goes on from DKWE01000126.1 coordinate 20,326, forward strand.
ACAGGTACTGCCACTCGATCATGTTGTAGCCGTTGAAGATCGTGATACCGACAGTCAGCGGTTTCTTCAGATCCGTTGAGATCAGGGTAAGGGCGATCGTGTATTCATTCCATGCATTGATGAAAATGAAGATCAGGGTCGTCACGATACCAGGAGCTGCCATCGGGAGCAGGACCTTGATCATAGCCTGCACCTTGTTGCAGCCGTCGATGCGGGCCGCCTGTTCCATATCCGGGGAGATGGAGATAAAGGCGCCGCGCAGGAGCCAGATGGCAAAAGCCTGGTTGAAAGCTGCGTTGATGAAAACCAGCCCAAGCAGACTGTCCGTCATGTTCAGGGTGGACATGACACGGTAGATGCCGATCAGAAGTACAACCGGGGAGAACATCTGTGAGATGATGACGAGTCCCAGGAAAAACTTCTGGCCCTTGAATTTCATACGTGCCAGTGCATAGGCAGCTGGGATGCCGCACAGAATCGCAATCATGGTCGAGCCGCCCGCCACAATTACAGAATTCAGGAAATAGCGCAGCAGGGGAGCCTTGGACCAGATGTCTGTGAAATTCTCCCACAGCCATACGACCGGAAAGATCGTGCCGTCAGCTGCATAGATCTCCGCACGGCTCTTCAGAGCGGTGGAGAACATGACCAGATACGGATAGAGAATGATCAGCGTCATGACAGCCACGGACACATAGAGGCAGACGCGCAGCGCTTTCTGCTTCGGGGTCTTTGCTTTTTTGAGAATGATTTCTTCTTTTTTCTTACTCATCGTTGCCCTCCCTTCTCAGCGATACTACCATGTAGACGGAGGCACACGCGCAGAGAATCAGGAATCCGATGACCGATACAGCGGCGGCTTCTCCTGATTTTCCTTTATAAAATGCCAGCTTATACAGATAAGTGACCAGGGTGTCGGTCCGGTTTGCCGGATCGCCCTTGGTGATGGTCCAGATAATTGGGAAGGAGTTGAACACGTAGATAATGTTCAGCACCGTGCTGACCGTCAGAGACGGCTTTACCAGCGGGAGAGTGATCCGGAACAGCTGCTGCCAGAAGGTGGCTCCGTCCACCGTTGCGGCCTCATAAAAGGAGCTGTCGATGCTCTGCAGACCGGACAGCACGCAGAACGTGACAAATGGAATCGTAACGAAGATACCGACCCAGCATTCCCAGGCAAAGTAGGCAGCGGGTGTCGGAGTCCAGTTGGCTGCCGACTGCAGGATGCCAAGCCGTATCAGGAGTGTATTGAGTGCGCCGTAATCCGTGTCAATGATGAACTTCCAGACACCTGCCTGAATGATCAGGGAGGTGGCCCATGGGAAGACAACGACTGCGCGCGCGAGCTTGCGTCCGCGGAACTGATTGTTCAGAACGAGCGCAAGGATAAAGCCGATCAAGGTCGAAAGTCCGACAACGACGACGGTCCAGACCAGGGTATTTTGAAGCACCATGGAAAATGTGGAACCCTTCAGTACTTTCTCAAAATTGTCCAGTCCGGTAAAGCCCTTGATCAGTCCGGATCTTGTAACCTGGCTCAGAGAGATCCGGAATACCTCAAAAATGGGAACCAGGATAAAGATCGCCATCAGCAGCATGCTGGGCAGCAGCCAGAGATACGGCTCAACGGAGCTTAAAAACTTCTTTTTCTTTTTCATTGCTTCACCACCTAACCATAGTATAAAGCAGGAGCAGGGCCGTTGCAGCTCTGCTCCCAAAGATTTCCTTTACAGGAAACTTACATGTCCGCCGCGCAGGCGTCTGCTATGCGTGAGCGGATCGCTCTGCTTTGAGCCGGTTGCAAATTTCCTTGTCAGTCCGGGCACTTGCCCTAATTATTCACCTGCGATCTCAGCCTGCAGATCATCCAGAAGCGTCTGCACATCTTCGCCGAGAAGCGCCTGCTGCTCTACGTCGATAACGCCCTGCTTTACATCTGCCCACTCAGCCTTCGCGGTCGGATAGAACTTACTGGAGCCTACGATGTCAACCCATGCTGCCATGCTCTCGTCTGCTGCTGCAACAGCCTCGCCGCCTGCTGTGGTTGCCGGAAGGAAGCCCTCCATCAGAACCCAGTCAGAGTAACGCTGATCCTCGTAGAAGTAATCGAAGAAGGTCTTTATTGCTGCGAGCTCTTCGTCAGAGTAGCTGTTGTCGAAGCACATGAAGCGGTCCATAACGCCTGCAGATACAGACTCGCCGCTGTTGGTCGGGATGGAGGATACTGCGTAATTTACGCTGTAGCCGCCCTCTGCCACGTAGGTCGGAAGGCTGTTCGGAGCGATTACCATAGCGATCTGGCCTGCGCCGAACATATCCTGAAGGTCGTAACGGGTATCATTTGCCGGGTCGCTGTTGGTGTAGCCGGACTTGACGAGGTTGATCGCGTACTCGATCGCCTCTACGTTCTGCGGGCTGTTCAGTGCCCAGTCGCCGTTCTCATCAACGAAGCCGCCGCCGTTGTTCCAGGTGTAGTATGCGAAAGCTGCCTGGCCTTCGTCTGTGGTCATGTCGATGCCCCACGGATAAATGTTCTCGTCGTAAGCCTTGATCTTTTCGCATGCTGCCGTCAGCTCATCCCAGGTCTTCGGAACCTCAACGCCTGCTGCTTCGAGAATGTCTACATTGTAATACAGCGCACGTGCGGAAGCCAGATCCGGGATCGCCCATACGGTGCCGTCAATATCAGACTGCGCCAGGAAGGACTCATACATCTTTGCATAGGTCTCTTCAGAAACGTAATCCTTTGCCGGAAGCAGAAGGCCGTCTGCCTGATAATCCGCAAATACGTCGATATTCAGGATGTCCGGAGCCTGGCCGCTGCCGATACGGGTATTGACTACGGTGTAGATGTCGTTCCAGGAGACGACTTCAACGTTCAGATTGATTCCAGGATTGTCGTTGTTGAACTCTGTTACGAAATTTGCCCACCAGTCTGCTGTGTTCTGTCCATACTGTGCGGCGATGACCTGAAGATCCACTTTCTCTTCTGCGGACACACCCATAACCATACCGCATGCCATCAATGCCGCAAGACCAAATGTAACCAGCTTTTTCATATCCTTAAATCCTCCTTAAAATTTTTTTGGTAAATCATGCACTATATAGAAACCGTCCCATGGATTTACCGATATGTAAAGTCTATAATATAAAACTTTCCCAAAACGCCGGA
>DKWE01000039.1:0-3691 GCA_002491565.1 Lachnospiraceae bacterium UBA7160
TTGAAACTGGACTTATACAGTAAAAAGCACCTGGTGCACAGCATTTGCCATGCACCAGGTGCAGTCCCCCCATAGGTATTTGCTTATTCTTTATGCCAGCTGCGACCTCTTCAGCACCGGACGGAGCACCATGTATACGGATACCGCCACAATCACGGAAGCCACCGCATTGATACTGGTCGAGGTGATGTTCCACGCAAGCGTCACATCCGCAGCCGCACGTCCGAGAATCACCCGCTTATATGCGTAGCCAACCAGCGGGTCAAAGATCACATTAAAGCCAAGCCCGCATATTGCAGCGATTACCGCCCACTTCACGATCTGAGCGCGATCAGAAAGCTCATTGATCCGCCCGATCTGATGTGCCACCAGGCCGGTGATCAGTCCGATACAAAATTTCAGGATAAAGGTCTTCGGCGCATAGACTACATATACCGGATCCAGCAGATCACCGATCGTCATACCAATCGCGCCTCCAACTCCGCCCCAGGCGCCTCCTAAAATCAGTGCGCCAAGCACACACACTGCATTCCCCAGATGAATCGACGTCGCATCCCCTCCCGGAAGCGGTATCTTGATCTGTAAAAATGTAAACACCACATAGGACAGTGCTGCAAACAGGCCTGTCATCACTACTCTCTGCATCTTTTGATTTTCCATACTCGTCCCTCCTGGATTCATTGCTTCTCTTTCTTTGCAGTATCATTCCCATCTCATAGGGCGATCCTGCATAGTGATTCTCTCCGGATGTCTCTCATCGTTCGCTATTGTCCCTTCCCCCATCGACAAACAGGTACGCCGTCCTTTCCTCAAGGCACTATGCGCTGGACAATGTGGTTTCACGAAACGACATTGGAAAGCGATCTGCAGCTTTCCATCCGGTTTCCAAGAGTATACCGCGTAGTGGTTTGGTTTAAAAGTGCCATTTTTCATCTATTTAACCAGTCCAGTTTTTGTCGTTTCCCGTTTGGTTATTGAACAACTTCTGCAGATATGTTAGTATTATTCGTGCGAGTAAAAACTTTTTGTTCACTCAGAAAGGAGCCGGACATGATCTATTTTGATAATGCAGCCACCACGCAGCAGAAGCCGCGCGCTGTCCTGGACGCTGTTCTGGAGGCAATGACCCATATGGGAAATGCAGGGCGCGGCGCACATACCGCCTCGCTGGACGCCGCACGGTCCATCTATGACGCGCGGACACTGCTCGCGGAGCTGTTTCACTCCGAGTCTCCCTCCTGCATCGCGTTCACCTCGAATGCGACAGAAAGCCTGAATACTGCACTGAAAGGGCTGCTGCGCCCGGGGGATCATGCCATCACGACTGTGCTTGAACATAACTCCGTCCTCCGGCCTCTGTATGAACTGCGCGAAGCCGGAACAGAGCTTACGATTCTCCCCTGCGATGACAAGGGCTGTCTTCTCTATGACGCACTCTCAGATGCTGTCCGGCCCAATACCCGGCTCATCGTCTGTACCGGGGCATCCAACGTGACCGGAAACTGCACCGACCTCGCACGCATCGGAGCGTTCGCCCGGGAACACGGTCTGCTGTTTGTGGTCGACGCCGCACAGCTCGCCGGGATTTTCCCGGTCGATGTGCAGCGACTGCATATTGATGTACTCTGCTTCACCGGCCACAAGGCGCTGCTCGGCCCGCAGGGCACCGGAGGACTCTATGTCCGGGAAGGACTCTCCATACGCCCGCTCAAAAGCGGCGGCAGTGGAATCGACTCTCAAAACACGCACCATCCGGACCGGATGCCGACTGCGCTGGAAGCAGGCACCCTGAATGGACATGGGATTGCCGGGCTTGCCGCTGCCGTCCGTTTTTTACTGGAGGAAGGGCTTGATGCCATCCGCGCGCGTGAATTGCAGCTCGCGCAGGAATTTTATCTCGGCGTGCGCGACATCCCAGGCGTCACAGTATACGGCGACTTTTCCACCCTTGCACGCTGCCCCATCGTCTCCTTCAATATCGGAGAATGGGATTCCGGCTCCGTCAGTGATGAACTGCTTACGCAGTACGGCATCTCTGCGCGTTCCGGCATCCACTGTGCTCCGCTGATGCATCAGAGCCTCGGCACCCTCAAACAGGGAGCTGTTCGCTTTAGTTTTTCACAGTTCAATACGCACGAGGAGGTTCAGACTGGCATCCGGGCTGTGCGCGAGCTTGCATGAAAAATACGAAAGGATATCTTCGCCATGCGAAAGAAGGAACTGTCACTCATCATCACGTTTCCCTCTACGGCAGACGCCCTCGCAATGGAACGCATCTGCGCGCGATTTCAGGCGCCGGGGCGTCTGATTCCCGTGCCAACCAGTATTACCGCAAGCTGCGGTCTTGCCTGGCGCAGCGCTCCTTCTGACCAGGAGGCACTGGAAACACTCATTTCTACAGAGAAACTTACGATACAGGGAATTTATGAATGTATGGTATGACCATAAAGATCGCTGTTCGCCACTTGCAGCCGACAGGCAAGAAACTGTGTTTACGCCAAATATTCCTGCAAGCATGGCTGCTTAACTCTTTGCCCGTGAAAATATAAACTGCAACCTCCCTATGCTCACACGTAACGTTTTTCCGGACTGCAGCGTATATCTTAAAATTATGCGATACGATCCGGCAAATGACAGAAAAAGAAAGGACCTGCCCTATGAATTATCCGATTACAGGACACACACGCCTGGGTTGCCTGCTCGGCACCCCGATCGCGCACAGTATTTCCCCGATGATGTACAATGAATCGTTCCGCCTGCTTGGGCTTGACTGCATCTATCTCTGTTTTGATACGGCACAGGCGGAGCTTGAAAAAATCGTCGATGGATTAAAGGAAATGAATGTCTATGGCTTCAACCTCACGATGCCGGACAAAGAACGCATCCTTCCGTATCTGGATGAGCTGTCCCCTGCGGCGCGCATGATTGGTGCAGTTAACACGGTAAAAAATGAAAATGGCCGTCTTGTCGGCCACAACACCGACGGCATCGGCTATCTGCGCTCTGTGCGCGACTCTGGCTACGATATCACAAGCGGTCCGATGACGCTGCTTGGCGCAGGCGGAGCCGCTTCTTCGATCGCGATCCAGGCTGCGCTCGACGGCGCCCCCACTCTCCACATCATCAACCGGAAAGGGCGGTCCTGGAGCAACGCGCAGCGGCTTGCCGATACCATCAACCAGAATACCTCCTGCCGCGCAGACGTCACAGACCTTGCAGATGAGGCCGCTGTAAAAAGCTGTGTCAGTGAAAGTCTTCTGCTGACCAACGCGACCTCGATCGGCATGGCCCCGAATACGGAGGGATCGCCAATCGCTGATCCGTCCATACTCCAGCCCCCGCTTCTGGTCTCCGACATCATCTACAACCCGCGCCAGACCAGGCTGCTCGCACAGGCCGCTGCAAATGGATGTCCTACCTTTAATGGCATGTATATGCTGCTCTATCAGGGCGAGGCAGCATTCCGCATCTGGACCGGTCAGGACATGCCGGTCGAAGAAATCCGCAGGCAGTTCTTTCTCTCCTGAGCATCCGTGTCCGCCAAAGCTGCTATTTTGTCAGCTGGCTGCGCTAATTATGAGTTCCTCTCTCAAGAAGCAAACTTCCATTGAATCGAATCAAAGACCCCGCTGCAAGCAACGGGGTATCAAGCTTGAGCGCTGCCGAGCAGCGGGGTATTTGACCCTCGCGG
>DKWE01000039.1:4004-4464 GCA_002491565.1 Lachnospiraceae bacterium UBA7160
TACTTGGCTCGTTGCTCGCGGGAAAAAAAGGCGCTGCAGTGATGCAACGCCCTCTTCTTTTATTCACTTATCTAAATCATCCTGCCTCCGGCACAGCAGTCATTCTTCTGACAAACTGCCAGACCTGTCCCGCTGTATCAGACAATTTCCATCAATTTCTGCGAAGAAATTCCGGAATCTGGATATCCCGCTCCTGCACCTTGCTGGAAGGCGTCCGCATTGTGTTCAACTGCGGAGCTACGCGCTGAGTCGTGCCGGCTGCCGGCTGCGACGGAGTGCGCGTCTGGAACGTGGAGCTGCCTGCCGGCTTGTCCTTGCGCATAAATCCAAAATCCTGCGAGTGCGCCGCGCTGCGTCTCTGCGGCTTGCTCTCCTGCTTGAGGTTGACATCCTCCAGGCCGGTAGCGATGACTGTGATACTGGCTTCGTCCGCGTATGTATCATCATACATCGCACCAAA
>DKWE01000019.1 GCA_002491565.1 Lachnospiraceae bacterium UBA7160
CTGAGTTAGCTGCTGTGTTTCAAATAGAAAAAGATAAAATTGAAAAGTAAATCTGTTATGTGGGCCAGGAGCCCTTATGTCCTTCAAGAATATCCACATAAAATTCCCAGACCAATTCGGGGTTGCTGTTGATCCATTCGTCGATTTTGGCGTACTCGCTTTGGTCTGCATTCAGGCCCATGGAATATGTTTGAGACAACTCTGCATATCTCGTGTTCTTCAAAAAAGCAGAGGTCTTTTCGATTGCTTGATGTTCCGAAAGATTGTAGAAATTGCTATAATAGGTACATACCCCTTCATGGCATGATTGAAATTGCCACGCAAAAACCTGGTAAAATGCCTCAAGCCATTCAGTTCTGTTGTCTGGGTAAAATTCATCAATGAACTCTATAAATTCGGATAAAACATCGCCATCTGGATTGTCAATGTCTTGTGCGCCACCATACGCGCTTGCGACTTCACCAGCGGCAACCAGCCTCTCCAGCTTTTGATATAGCTCAGATAACTGGACCTCTTTCGTATTCATTCGGCCACCTCCAATTCCCGTTCTATGGCCTCCAGCGCGTTGCTGTCAACGATTCCTGCATAGTCCATAGCTTCAATGATCTTAAACTGTGCCTGCTCCATGCTGCCGTTTTTACCATAGATAGCTTCATAGCGGCACAGAAACTTTGTGTACCAGTAGAACCTGCCATACAATACGTCTTTTATGGAATAGCGGCCTGACGCTATGATGGCTCGTTCCTCGTTCTCCAAAAGCAGCGCATTGTTACAGGCTTCATTTAATTCTTTGTCCTGGTACAGTTCGGATTGGGTCTTGTGAAGCAGGATGAACAGCTCTGCTATGCGCTCTGGATCTCTTAACAACATATAGCACCTCTTATGGCAATCGAGCGAATCAGCATCTGATATTCTGCCCGTACAGTCTCCTGCGTTTCCAACGGGAGAAGATGCTCGATGAAGGCTAAAATCTCTAATGTCCCTTCCCCATCCTGATAGATATGGGAAATTACTTCTGCTTCTGCGGCCCTGCCTTGCATCGACGCTATCAGGGGCAGTTTCCTGCGGCGCCGGAAGCGGAACTCGGAGAGCGGCCCGTACTGCTCCTGCCATCTCTCCTGAACCGCCGCCTTGCTCAGATCGTGATAACCGCTNNGCGGCACAGAAACTTTGTGTACCATGTGTGTCTATTTTCCTTTTCCACCCTGGTAATATCCGAAACATATCATAGTCCATAGACCGGGAATAACTGCGTACCCGGCACTCACTTGTCCATGATTATGTATCACATATATGCCGCCCGCAAATGTAAGTATCAGAAATATTATTCCTAACAAGAATGCTGCCTTTTTCATAAGTATACCTCCGGGCACACAAAGTCAAATTGGGATTTATGGAATAGCGGCCTGACGCTNNGGGCAGTCCAAGTCCAAAGCAAACTCGCCCAATATGCGTTTCCGTCCCCGCAGCTCTATCTCTATCGGTCGCCCAAAGTGAATCCAGCACATGGCGGCGGCCCGACCGATCCCGTAGACGTTCTTCCCAATCAAATCTTCTGGCTGAATCATTTGACCACCGGCCCTTCCGAACGGTTGTTCTGCGGTTCTTTCACAGTAATTGAGCGGATGACCGCTTGATATTCAGATTGTGCGGTCTCTTGTGCCTCTGACGGCAGGGCGTGTTCTATAAGAGCCAGAACCTCCAGTGTCCCATCCCCGTCCTGATAGATATGGGAAATTATTTCAGCTTCTGCGGCCCTGCCTTGCATCGACGCTATCAGGGGCAGTTTCCTGCGTCGTTGGAAGCGGAACATAGAGAGAGTCCCGTACTGCTCCTGCCATCTTTCCAGAACCGCCGTCTTGCTCAGATCGTGATAACCGCTGTCAATCAAAAATGCGATGTGGCTTCCGGGAGCATCCTCCAGTGCAAAAACCTGATAGGCGTCGGTATGTCCATCTCCACAGTCCTGAAAGGCGTCCGAGGGCCTGCGGTAAGTGACCACGCTGCCATGGACTGTCTCAAAGGACAGTGTTTCATTGGCGGAACTTTCCGGTCCAGAAGAGAATAGGGATAGCACCGTCTCCCCCAGCTGAGCTGCGGGGATGCCCGTGGGAACTTTCAGAGGGGGCTGATTCACAGGCTCAATGTAACCGCCGTCCGTGTCTCGAATCAGCTTAACAATTTCCAGAACGGGGCCTCTCGCGTCAATGCGGACACACTGGAACTTTCTGCTGAAGGCGGCGAAGCCCTTGATGCCGGTGACCTGCCAGAAGCGGCCCGCGCCCAGATCTACCCTGGGGACGGGCGGGGCGGTTCTGGAGCGCTCCAGGGCATTCAAAAGAGCCTCGCCCAGCGCGGCTGCGGTGAAGCCGCTGCCCAGAACAGTGACAGGATCGATCACCACCCGCATGGGCGTGTTCCCCATACGGGTCTCCGGACAGACGAGACATCCAAAGTTGCTGTTGTAATAGACGTTCATGTGAATCCTTCCCCGATTTAAGGCCAAGCTGTGATGCGGCCCCTACTTGCCAACCTTTCCCACCGCCTGGGCGATAAAAGCGATGTGCTCCCGGAGCTTGTACTTCCGCAGGTGCTCCGACCGCCTGCTTCCGCCCAGGCCCGGCAGCGGCGCATAGCCGAAGCACTCGTCAAACCGGAGCGGCCCCAGCGCCTGGA
>DKWE01000026.1 GCA_002491565.1 Lachnospiraceae bacterium UBA7160
GAGCGGTGCAGATGAAACAGGCGAACAGTCCAGACAGTTGTGCGAGACAGATAGCCAGGACGGATCACAGAAAATTCTGCATCTCTTTGTGCGGACGGAAGGCAGCGCGAAGGTAGAGATTTCCCTGGACGGGCAGCCGGCCGGTTCCTGGGAAGGCGAGACGCGGCTGTATGAGAAACGCCCCTTCTTCCAGCATGACGCAAAGAGCCTGGCGGAAGCCGAAGCCCGCCGCAAGACCCAGAAGCCGATCTACGCGGATCTGGAGATTCCGCTGTCCGGAATCAACAAAAAAGGTATCGCAGGAGATACCGCGAGAGGTACGGCGGCGCTTACGATCACGTTGACGGGAGACGCAAGGCTCTGTTATTTCTACTGTAAATGTAAATAAGCAGATACAAAATGTTGAGGAAGTTGGTATCCCCGCCGTGCTTGTAACTGGTGGGGATACATAGCAATATTAGAGAAACAAGGAACAAACTTTATATTGTAGAAAAAGACAACAGTAATTCGTGATAAACAGATGTTGATTTAATCAGATGGGAGGGAATCGATCATATTATGAAAGCATTATTTATCGGAGGCACCGGAACAATCAGCACGGCCATTGTGAAACGGCTTGTGAATGAACTGCACTGGGAAGTATGGCTTTTGAATCGTGGAAACCGGAAGGAAGTCGTTCCGGAAGGAGTCCATCAGATTACTGTAGATATTCATAAGGAAGAAGAAGTTGCAGAAAAGATCAAAGATCTGACATTTGATACAGTCTGTGAATTTATTGGGTTTCGGCTAGAGGATGTGGAGCGGGATTACCGGTTGTTTAAAGGAAAGACCAGGCAGTATATTTATACCAGCTCTGCGTCTGCTTATCATAAGCCTGCATCGGGCTACATTATCACGGAGGGGACGACGCTGGCGAATCCTTACTGGCAATATTCCAGAGATAAGATTGCCTGTGAAGAGTTTCTGATGAAAAAGTACCGGGAAGAAGGATTTCCGGTCACGATCGTGCGGCCGAGCCATACGTATGACGAGCGGCATATTCCGCTGGGGGTGCATGGAAAGAATGGGTTCTGGCAGGTGATCAGACGAATGCAGGAAGGAAAGCAGGTACTCATCCATGGCGACGGCACCTCTCTGTGGACGCTTACGTTCAATAAGGATTTTGCAATCGGCTATACCGGGCTGATGGGGAATCGGCATGCCATTGGCGAATCATTCCAGATCACCGGGGATGAGACGCTGACATGGAATCAGATTTATGCGACAATAGCGGATGCCTTGGGCGTGGAGCTGCATGCGTATCATGTATCCTCAGAATTTTTGTCAGCAGCGGGGGATAAGTACGGATATGATTTTGAAGGAAGTCTGATCGGAGACAAGGCGGTATCCGTTGTGTTTGATAACAGCAAATTAAAACGTGCAGTGCCGGATATGCAGACCACCGTGCGGTTTGACCAGGGTGTCCGGATTGCGCTGGGGTATGTCCTTTCGCATCCGGAGGAATGTCAGATAGAAGATCCGGAATTTGATTCGTGGTGTGACAGAGTAATTGATTCATTGGAGAAGGCAAAGGCTTCCATTTAATGGTAAGACATTGATGTTTCCCGCAGCTGCCACGCTGGCAGGCTTGAATTTATTTATAAAGAATTATAAGTGAGCAAATACAAAATACTATACAATAGATTCTGTATTGCACGGACAATGCTATAGGAATAAAAGAAGTTCAAAATCAAAAATGTTAGGGGCGGATCAGATATGAGATTATCATTGGCAGGATTAAAGGATACGGGGGCCTGGGAGGCGGCAGGAATTTCCGTGCCCTCCTATGATGTGGCGGAAACGCAGGAGAGGACGAGAAAGTCACCGAAGTGGCTCCATTTTGGCATCGGAAATATTTTCCGGATCTTTATCGGTGGAATCGCGGATTCTTTGCTGAGGGACGGCAGTGCGGAGACCGGGATTCTCTGTGCGGAGGCGTTTGACTACGAAATTGTGGATAAAATCTACCGGCCATATGACAACCTGGGACTCTGCGTTACGCTGCATAAGGATGGGAGCATGGAGAAGCGGGTCATCGGTTCCCTGGCGGAAGCGATAAAAGCAAAGGCGGACGATGCCACGTCGTGGGAGCGGCTGAAAGCAATTTTTACAGATCCGGGACTGCAGATGATCTCTTTCACCATCACGGAAAAGGGATACGGACTGACGAAGATGGATGGGACATACCTGGGCTATGTGCAAAGCGATATGGAAAACGGCCCCAAGGCCCCCGTCGGCATTATGGCGGTTGTCACGTCCATGCTGCTGGAGCGCTTTCGTTCCGGCGCGGCGCCTCTTGCGCTGGTTTCCATGGATAACTGCTCACACAATGGTGACTTGCTGAAACGATCTGTCCTTACGATTGCGGAGGAATGGAGAAAGCGCGGGTATGTGGGCGCAGCGTTTCTGGAGTATCTCAACGATCCCGGGAAAGTGTCCTTCCCATGGACGATGATCGATAAGATTACACCGCGGCCCGGCGAATTTGTGCAAAAAGAGCTGACAGCAGACGGCGTGGAAGCGATGGACATCGTTGTGACGGAGAAACGCACTTATATTGCGCCGTTTGTGAATGCGGAGGGGCCTCAGTACCTGGTCATCGAAGACAGCTTCCCGAACGGACGCCCATGCCTTGAGAGGGCCGGTGTATACATGACAGACCGGGAGACGGTAAATAAAGCAGAGCGCATGAAGGTGACAGCGTGTCTGAATCCGATTCACACAGCGCTGGCTCCTTACGGAAGGCTTCTGGGGTATGAGTATTTTGCGGATCTGATGAGCGATCCTGAGCTGAAAGTGCTCGCGGAGCGGGTAGGCTATGGAGAGGGCTTGCCGAAGGTGGTGGATCCGGGTATCTTTTCTCCGAAGGCATTTCTGGATGAAGTCATTGCAGAGCGGATGCCAAACAAGTATCTGGGGGATACGAATGCCAGGATCTGTACGGATTCCTCGCAGGGAGTCGGCGTGCGCTTCGGGGAAACCATTAAGGCGTATGTGGCGGAGTACGGGACTGCCAGCCAGCTGGAGGCGATTCCGCTTGCGCTCGCAGGGTGGCTGCGGTATTTTTATGGAATTGACGATGACGGGCAGCCGTTTGAACTCTCGCCGGACCCGCTTGCGCAGGAGCTGAAGGAAATCGTGAGCCAGGTGCCGATCGGTCATCCGGAATGCCTGACGGGTCAGATCCGCCTGGTTCTTTCGAATGTTGGAATCTTCGGTATCGATCTCTATGAAGCAGGGATTGGCGTTAAGATTGAGGCGATATTCAAAGAAGAAATCGCGGGCTGCGGCGCGGTTCGGGCGACACTAAAGAAATATCTTGGTCATGAACAGTAATGCTCTTTGGAGGAATTCTCGAAAAATATTCTGGTAAGAATTGACAGACGCAGAGCTCTCTGCTAGAATGGTAGCACAATTCAGAGGGTGGTCATATCACATATAAAGTGTTTATGGTAGATTCAGGGTAGCTGTTGTTGCTGTTCACGTCTGCGAGGCGTTTTCGCGCGGAATGCACGAAAATCCCGAGGGTAGCAGCGCTAAAATGCAAGTTTCACGCATTTTGTGTGTATCGCGAAGCGTGTTATTTGTGAGGGCACGGAACAGATGCGATCCAGGGAAAAGAGCAGGTGCTGTTGCGATGAAGTTAGAGGAATATGGCGTATCAGAAGCATTTTCTCAGATGCTCATAGAGTATATTGATGAGATAAAGGAACTGCTGTCTTCCGGCATCTGGGAAAATGTGTTTCTGAATTGTTCTAAAAATGAAGTGTTTGTCTTCTGGCTGCTTTACCGGAGAGAAGAAGTGAATATGACAGAGATTGCTGATTATATTCACGTGCCTCTGAATACAGCGACCGGAATAGTCAGCCGGATGGAAAAGAATGATCTGATCGTCAGGACTCGCTCTAAGGAAGATAAAAGGGTGGTTCATATCAGCTTCAGTGATAAGGGAAAGCTGCAGTTTGAAGCGCTGATCGGTGAGCTTCTCTCTTATGGAGGAAAGATTCTCAGCTCCTTCACAAAGGAGGAGATGGAACTCTTTTATAAAATGACCTCCAGGATCATGGAACTGCTGAGAGAGGAAAATAAAAAAGAGAAGGCTCCAAGGAAGCTCCGGAAGATCATAATCGAGTAAGCGCTTGGGCAATCAAGCTTCTGATCCCGGCTTATCAGGGAAAGGATTTGGAAAACAGCAATAAGGCAGCCATCAGGCTGCCTCAAAATAAAACAAATACTTCGAGAAAAGAACTATTCAAAATAAGAATAATTCGAAAGGAGGAAAATCACATGAAAAGGATTTACATTTTTACAGGAAAGGGCGGAGTAGGGAAAAGCAGCACAGCGGCGGCTCATGCCCTCAAGAGTGCAGGAGAGGGAAAACGGACGCTGCTTGTGAGTACCGATATGGCCCACAATCTAGGGGATATTTTTGAAAAAGAACTGGGCAAGGAGGCAGAGACAGTATTGCCGAATCTGGATGTCTGCGAGATTGACCCGGAATACGTCATGGAGCATGACTTTCCCAATATCATGGAGTATCTGGGCAAGCTGCTGACAGATGAGGGGGACTGCAGTGTACAGGAGATCGGGATGATACCAGGGATGGAGGAGCTGTTTTCGCTGCTCAAGATTTCGGAGATTTATAAGAGGGAAAGCTATGAGCGGATCATCGTGGATTGCGCGCCTACCGGGGAGACTCTGTCTCTGCTGAAGTTTCCGGAGCTGCTTTCCTGGTACATGGAAAAGATATTTCCGATCGGGAAAGTCGCAGTACGGGTTCTGGCGCCAGTCTCGAAAGCGGCCTTTCAGGTTGAGCTGCCGAATAAAAGTGCGATGAATGAGATCGAAAAGATGTTTTTAAAGCTGGTGGAGCTGGAAGAGCTTCTGAAGAACAGAGAAATTACCAGTGTCAGGATCGTGACGACTCCGGAGAAGATGGTGGTGGAGGAAACGAAGCGCAACTACATGTACCTGAACCTCTACAATTTTAACGTAGACGGACTTTATATCAACCGGATTCTTCCGGCTGATATGGGAAATGATTTTTTCACCGGGTGGCTCGCGATTCAAAAAGAGTATATCACGTGTCTGAAGGAGTGTTTTGATTCTCTCCCGGTTTATGAAATTCCGTGGTATGACGAGGAACTGAAGGGGGAGAGAGCCATCCGGCGGATCGTGGAGGATGTGCTGGATGGAAAGGATGTGTTTACGGGAAAGCACAATACGGAAAGGGAATGTTTCCGTAAGATCGGGCAGGGCTATGAGCTGGAAGTATTCCTGCCGTATGCGGAAAAGGATAGTATCGATTTATATCAGGCTGCAACGGATATTGTCATAAAGACAGGGAATTTCAAGCGAAATATTCCGCTGCCCAACATTCTTCGCAGTTATGAGGTGGCAGGGGCAAGATTTGACGCCGGAAAATTGTGCATTCGGTTCGAGCGTGGGAGGGGCAAGGATGAGTAGAGAAAGCGCTTTATCCGGTTTGAGAAAGGGAAAGATGAGCAGGGAAGATATGCATCCGGATTGAGAAAAGAAAGGATGAGTAGGAAAATGCTGCATCAGGTTTAAGAAAGGATGGGATAAGAATGAGCAAGGAGATGCTGCGCAGAATGAAAACAGCAGGAGAATATCAGAAAAAGGCGGTTCGTGCGCTGTTTCCGGAGCGTATGGCCGGGCATTTGGATGTGATTGAAAACGAGATAAGGATGATGCTTCTGGAAGCGGTGGCCGATGTGATGAAGGAATGCAGAAAACAAGAAGATGAAGAAGAGCAGGCTTGTGAAAAAACGTCCGGTGTGAAAAAGGTGGATATCATGTAACCATTTGCCGATGTGTGCTTTTCATGACAGGAGGGGGCGCGAAAAGTAACGCAGGAGGGAAACTGCTTGAGTGTGCTATAGGGAGATAAGGAGAAGAGAGGGATTTGAAATGTGGGAAAATAGCAGAAGGAAGCCTTCGAGGTGTGGAAAAACAGCGGAAGAAAGTATTCTTGATGTGGAGAAATAGCAGAGAAAGTATTTGAGACGTGGATAACCGATAGAAGTGGAGCCTTTAGTATAAAGCTCCGGGAGCAGATTTGTATGGGAAGGAAGGGCAGCGATGAGGATTATCATTTACACAGGAAAAGGCGGCGTCGGTAAGACCAGTATGGCAGCGGCAACCGCCTGTAAGATAGCGGGGAGCGGGAAGAAGGTACTCGTGATGAGTACCGACCAGGCGCACAGTCTTGGGGATTCGTTTGACAGAAAAATCGGGAGGGAACCGGTGAAAATCACCGAAAACCTCTGGGCATTGGAGATTGATACGGTATATGAGAGCGAGCAAAGCTGGGGAAATCTGAAAAATTATTTGAAACAGCTCCTTACAGCAAGGGGAGGCGATGGGATCGAAGCAGAGGAACTGCTGGTGTTTCCGGGGTTAGAGGAATTGTTTTCTCTGTTTAAGATTCTGGATGTATATGAGGGCGGAGCTTATGACACCGTGATTGTAGACTGTGCGCCGACAGGAGAAACTCTGTCGCTTCTGAAATATCCGGAGCGCCTGTCCGGATTCATCGAAAAAGTTCTGCCATTCAAGCGTGCAGCGACGAGGGCGGTTGGGAAGGTTATAGAAAAGACGATGAAGCTGCCGATGCCGAAGGACAATGTGTTTGACGATATCGAGACTCTGATGGAACGGATGGGAAGCCTGCAGAAACTCCTGCTGGATAAGGACATTGTGAGTCTGCGCGTGGTAACAACCCCGGAACAGATTGTGATTCGCGAGGCGAAGCGGAACTTTACATGCCTGTATCTGTACCATTATAACGTGGATGCGGTTATTGTGAATCATATTTATCCGGAAGAGGCGATGAAGGGATATTTTCATAAATGGGTGGAGATGCAGGAGGCAGCTTTGCGGGAGATCCGGGAGAGCTTTAGCGAGGTCCCGCGCTTCTATGTGGAGCTGCAGCCGCAGGAGCTTCGCACGCTGGAGATCCTGAAGCGGACAGGAGAACAGATTTTTGCAGAGTGCGACCCGGATGAGGTGCTGTTTCAACGGGAAATTTACGAGATTGATCCGGAACGGAAAAGCCTGAAAATCTATCTGCCGTTTGCAGACAAAGGAGAGCTGCGGCTGGAGCAGGGCGACCGGGAGCTGCTGGTGGGTGTGAAAAATGAAATCCGCAGATTTCCGGTTCCGGCGGAGTTTGCAGGGCAGGAAATCATCGGGGCGAAGTTCGAAGACGGGTATTTGCATATACGATTTACTGTATAAGTCCAGTTTC
>DKWE01000017.1 GCA_002491565.1 Lachnospiraceae bacterium UBA7160
GAAACTGGACTTATACAGTAAATAGAGGGTGTATAAGATCAGGTGTTCCCTGATATTGCAGGAGGAACCGAAACCGGTGCGCCGGTGGAGCTGCGTACTATTTCGGTGCAGGGAATCAGAATGCCCCGCGCTTCCGGAGTGTCTCCACTTATAATACACAGCAGCAAGTCAGCGCTGGTCTTTCCGAGTCCGGCAAGCGGCAGGCTCACCGTGGTAAGGGGTGGCAGGTAAAACTGTGAGGTCAGCAGATCATCGAAGCCATGGACGGAGAGCTGTTCCGGGATACGGATGCCACGTTCGTGAGCGGCTGTCAGGGCGCCGAAGGCAAGGACGTCGCTCATGCAGAAAATTGCAGTTGGCGGTTCCGGCAGATCCAGCAGCTGCATACAGGAACGATAACCATGCGGAAAACCCCAGTCACCAGTAATAATGTAGGTCGGATCAAAGAGAAGATTATGCTTCATCAGGGACTCGGTGTAGCCCTTCATCCGTTTGTGACCGGGGATTGAATTGATCACGCCGGAGATGAGGGCGATCCGCGTGTGGCCAAGCGAGATCAAATGCTCCATAGCAATGCTGGAGCCGTGGCAGTCATCATAATTGACACAATAGTCACTGGAGTTCTGGGTGAAGCAATAGGTATAGACCACAGGAATTCCGAGATCCGGTAAGATGCCGCTTACATCGCGGGGATAAAGTCCAATGTAGATCAGCCCCCCGACCCGTGCAGACAGAAGGGAATCGATGGCTGTGGAAACTGCTTTCTGGAAAGGCAGATAAGAGGGCAGCATTTCATAGGTCATGCCGGGCTGTGTATTCATATAATGTTCGGCGCGCAGATTACACAGAGTGACCGCATAATCGTGGGTTTCGCAGACCGCAGAGATGCCGTCGATAATATTTCCGGACATAAAGGCGCTGACATCCTCTGCAATGATGCCGATTGTCCGTGACCGGTTAGCCTTGAGGTCTTTGGCAAGGGCGTTTGGAATATAGTTCAGCTCCCTGACTGCGGCAAGTACCTTTGCTGTTGTTTTTTCCGCTGTATTGCCCTTGCGGTTCAGAACATTTGATACAGTTGCAATAGATACCCCTGCGTATGCGGCAACATCATGAATCGTAGTCATGTCATACCCTCCTAATATTAAAACGTTTTAAAAACAATACCATAAAAGCGGGTGAAAAGCAAGAGGAAAAATTAAAATGTTTTAAAATTGAAATGTTTTAATTTTTTGCGGAATAGATGAGGAAAAAGCTGATTTATTGATTAGTAACAAAAACACAGAAAAATAATTGGATAAAATGCCGAAAGAAGTAAAATTAAAGATAGGATATTGACAAAAACATGAGGAAATGGTATCTTTTGTACATGGAACAGGAGAACTGAATTAGCAGCACCGAAGCCGGCAGGTGCTGCTAATTTAACAAACAAAATTAAAACGTTTAAATTTTAGGAGGAAGCAAGACATGAATAGAAGTAAGAAACTTACCGCAATGATGATGGCATCGGCAATGGTGCTTACTATGGCATCTGGCGTGTCTGCAGAGGAGGGCTCTGATGAGGAGAGAATGACGCTTCAGCTCTGGACCAGCAACCGGGATGCGATGGAAAATGAGGATGCCTACTATGTGAAGAAGATTGAGGATGAATTCAATGTAGACATTGAAATGTGTTATCGCAATGAGGGCGCCGGCGATTATCAGGAATGGCTGACACTTGCGCTGTCCTCAGACGACGCCCCGGATTGGTTCCGCGATCAGGCGATCGGAACAGCCATGCTGCAGAGCTATGCGGATCAGGGCCTGGTAGCGGAGCTGGATCCGGAGATGATTAAAGAAAATATGCCGAATCTGATGGCTTACTATGAAAAGTATAGCGATATTTTTGGAGAGGATCCATTACATTTGTATGAAGTTGACGGAAGTATTTACTCGATTCCAGATGCGTTTCCGCCTTCTGCGCAGTTCTGCCTTATGGCAGTCCGTCAGGACTGGCTTGACGCGGTTGGACTGGAAGCGCCGAAGACGCTGGACGAGTTCACAGAGGTGCTGAGAGCGTTTACAAAGAATGATCCGGATGGAGACGGTGTGGATAATACATATGGCTATGTAGGAATCACTGGCTCTCCGATGTGGGGCTTCAGTCCGATTTTCGGGGCATTTGGGATTACGCCGGATATCTGGTATGCAAAGGAGGATGGTACTATCACGAGAGGCGAACTGGAAGTAGAGCCTATGAAAGCGGCGCTTACCTATATTAAGGGGCTGATTGATGAGGGCCTGGTAGATCCGGACTGGATGACGATGGATTTCAATGATTCCCAGAATAAGGTGGTATCTTCGGTAGACGGCGTGGTATGGCAGAACTGGATTTCCATTCTGGACAAGGAAAGCGGCTGGTATTCCGCTTTGTATCAATCGGACGAGGATGTATCCTTTTATGTGACGGATGGTCCGGTGGGTGAAAACGGAGATCACGGCGTGATGCAGTTTAATCCGCTTGCAGGTGTTGGACTCTGCTTCTCTGTCGAGATGGAGGATGAGCCGGAGAAGATGGCAAAGTACATGCAGGTGTTTGATGCGATTGCAGGTGATCCGCAGTGGCTGGAGGCTGAGATCTGGGGCGTTGAGGGCGAGACCTTCCAGTATACAGAGGACGGAGGACGTGAGTACATTGGCACATATACAGACGAGGATGCACGTACGGCTTACGGAATCGGAACATGCTACGCATTTCCATCGCTGGAAGTATACCAGTATGATCCGGAGACGATGGATTCTATTATGTACAGCGCAGAAACGTATAAGGTAAGAAATGAGACGATTGGTCTGTGTCAGGGCCGGTGGAATATCCTTGGAAGCTATCCGAACGCTGCATTTGAAGCGATGGGAACAGAGTACCCGGAATACTTCAACAATGCGATCACAGAAATTCTAATGGGACAGCGTCCGGTGAAGGATTACGCAGACATCGTACAGGAATGGCTGGATAACGGAGGACAGGAGGCAGTGGACTGCGCACAGGAGCTGTATAATCAGCACTTTGGAAACTGATAGAGTGTTTTGCGTCATGCCTGTTTGTAGGTCAACCCGCTGTGCGCCTGGCTGTGCACAGCGGATTGCTGATAGAGAAAAGGAAAGGGAGAATGTGAGATGAGAGCAACTACCGCTGAAAGTTCCGTCCGGAAAGCAAAGGCGGATCCTCTTGGAAAGCGTCTGAAACGGTACTGGCCGCTCCTGGTCATGATGCTTCCGGCAATTATTTTGATTATTGTGTTTAATTATATCCCGATGTCTGGCGTTCTGATGGCATTTGAAAATTACAAGATTAAAAAAGGAATTTTCGGCAGCTCCTTTGTCGGCCTGGAAAATTTTCGGACACTTTTTGCAAGCAAACAGTTCTGGCAGGTGATTCAAAATACATTATTTATCAGCATTTTGAAGCTGGGAATCGGTTTTTTTCCGCCAATTGTGTTCGCTCTGCTGCTTAAGGAGATTAAAACTCAATGGTTCAGAAAGCTGACGCAGACTTTTTCCTATCTGCCATATTTTATTTCGTGGATCATCATGGCTGGTATCATCAAAGAGATGTTCTCTACCAATGGTGCGTTCAACCAGATTGTTGGATTATTTGGGGTAAAGCCGCAGGTATGGCTGAGCGTTAAGTCAGCATTTGTCCCGATTTTGGTAGGAACTGATATCTGGAAGAATTTTGGATGGAATTCGATCATATACTTTGCGGCGTTGTCAGCGATCGACCCGGTGCTTTACGAGGCTGCTTCGCTGGATGGGGCAAACCGGTTTAAGATGGCAACCCAGATTACACTTCCATGCCTGATTCCGACAATCACAATTCAGCTAATTCTGTCTATGTCCGGAGTTATGAATGCAGGTTTTGACCAGATATTCAACCTGTCGAACAGCGCGGTTGCAAGTGTGGCTAACATTATCGATACCTATGTCTATACACTTGGTATTGAGCAGATTAAATATAGCTTGTCCACGGCAGTTGGTTTGTTTAAATCTGTGATTGCGCTGATTTTGATGGTGAGTACAAACTGGATTGCGAAAAAGATCAACGGAGAAGAATTTACTTTATGGTAGGGAGGGAGTAGGTTAAAATGAAAAAGCCGACAAACAAGGCAGGGCGGATTTTTGATATTCTGAATGTGATCCTTATGATTATAATTATTCTCGTTACATTTTATCCGTTCTGGAATCAGTTTATTCTTTCCTTTGCGGAGAAAAAATATCTGTACGCAGTGACGCCGCAGTGGTTTCCAAAGAGCTTCGATCTGTCAGCGTACAAATCCATTTTGAAGTATAAGGATATCTGGACCGGATATTTCAACTCTATTGTCAGGACGGTGGTCGGTACCGTTCTTGGCGTATTAATCAATGCGATGATCGCATATCCCCTGACCAAAAAGGATCTCCCGGCAAAAAAATTCATTACAACAGGAATTGTCATTACAATGTTGTTTTCAGGCGGAACGATTCCTCTGTACCTTTTGATTACACGTGACCTTCATCTGACCAATTCCTTCTGGTCGCTGATCCTTCCGTGCATTGCATCTCCGTATTATATCTTTATCCTGAGAAATTTCTTCTTATCTGTGCCGTATGAGTTGGAAGAAGCAGCAAGAGTGGATGGAGCAGGTTACTTCCGCATTTTCTGGCAGCTGATCATGCCGCTCTCACGTCCGGTGCTTGCTACCGTTGCGCTCTGGACTGCCGTAGGCCATTGGCAGGCATGGTATGATAACCTTTTGTATCTGCAGAAGCCGTCAAATTGGGGGTTGCAGATGATTCTTCGGGAGCTGCTTGTGCAGAATCAGTCCACCAATATTCAGACAGCTGTGGCGAGCACATTCGGGAGTGCAGGTGCGGTGGATGAGCGTCAGCTGAAATGTGCAGTTGTGGTAGTTTCCGTACTTCCGATGATGATTCTTTATCCGTTTCTTCAGGAGTATATGAATAAGGGAGTCGTTCTTGGGGCGGTAAAGGGTTGAAATCTGGAACGTTATTGTTTTGTAGGGAGCTGCTGTGAAGGCGGAATAGTTACTTTGAAGGAGGAGCGTACAGAGATATGGTAAGGAAGCAGGTCAGAATGGCGAATCTGAAAAAGACAGTGATCCGGGATCCATTTTGGAGTGAGAAGCAGAGACTGATTACGGATACGGTGATCCCGTATCAGGAAAAAATTCTGAATGATGAGATACCGGGAGTGGAGAAGAGTCACGCGTTTGCGAACTTCCGCATTGCTGCGGGGCTGGAAGAGGGGGAGTTTTATGGTATGGTCTTCCAGGACAGCGACGTGGCGAAATGGCTGGAGGGAGTTGCATACTCGCTGGCGGTAAAGCCGGATGCGGAGCTTGAAGCGCGGGCTGACGCAGTAATCGACGTAATCGCGCAGGCACAGCAGCCGGACGGATATCTGAACACATATTTTACCATTAAAGAACCAGAACACCGCTATCAGAATCTGCATGAATGTCACGAACTGTACTGTGCAGGGCATATGATGGAAGCGGCGGCAGCATATTATGAGGTGACAGGAAAGGACAAGCTGCTCCGGGTGATGGAAGCAATGGCGGATAACATCGCGGCGCACTTCGGGCCGGGAAAGGCGTTTGGTATTCCAGGACATCAGGAGATAGAGATCGGTCTCATGCGCCTTTACCATGTGACGGGAAAAGAGGCTTACCGCGATCTCGCGGAATACTTTCTCGACAGCAGAGGGACAGACCCGGAATGGTTTGCCAAAGAGAAGGAAAAGCGTGGCTGGACACATTTCGATCTCGATCCTGCTGACACGAAATACAACCAGAGCTTTGCTCCGGTCCGCGAGCAGACGAAGGCGGAGGGCCATGCGGTCCGGGCGGTTTATATGTACACGGCGATGGCAGACGTGGCGGCTGCGACGGGGGATGAAGCTATGTTCCATGCCTGTGAGACGCTTTGGAATAATATCGTAGAGAAAAGAATGTATGTGACAGGCGGAATTGGTTCTACGGTAGAAGGAGAAGCATTTTCGGTCGATTATGATTTGCCGAATGACACGGTTTATGCGGAGACGTGCGCATCCATTGGATTTGTGTTCTTTAATAAACAGATGCTGGATATCACGCTGGATGGAAAGTATGCCGATCTGATGGAGCTGGAGCTGTACAACGGAGTAATCAGCGGTATGCAGCTCGACGGCAGGCGCTTCTTCTATGTGAATCCGCTGGAAGTGAATCCTGGAATTTCCGGAGAGCTGTTTGGATTCCGGCATGTCCTGCCGCAGCGGCCGGGCTGGTATGCGTGTGCCTGCTGCCCGCCCAATGTGGTGCGTATGCTGACCTCCCTTGGTAAATACGTCTGGAGTGAAAATGAAGAGACAGTATTTGCGAATCTGTTTATCGGCGGAGAGGCGGATCTGGACAAGGCAAGGGTCCACATGGATTCCGGGTATCCGTGGGAAGGCAGAGTCTCCTATACGGTGGAAAGCAAAACGGCGGAGAGGTTTTCGTTGGCAATACATATTCCGGCGTATATCAAGGAGTTTACAGTAACGGTCAATGGAGGGAAGGCAGCGTATGAGATGAAAAAGGGCTTTTGCTATCTTACGAGAAGCTGGGGAGCGGGAGATCGCGTGGAGCTTTCGTTTGAATTGCCGGTGCGCCGCGTCTACGCAAATTCTGCAGTGCGCGCAGATGCCGGCTGTGTGGCGCTCAAGCGCGGACCGCTGGTGTATTGTTTTGAAGGAAGGGACAATGGAGAGGAGCTGCAGGCACTCCGTCTGCTGCCAGAGAGTGCGTTTGTGCCGTGCCGGACAGAGGATGCGGGATTGAGGGGGAATCTTGTACTGAAGGGCAATGGCATCCGGATGGTCACATCGGAGGGACTTTACAGTGAGGAACCGCCGAAGGCGGAGAAAGCAGAGCTCACGGCGATTCCCTATTACAGCTGGGGAAATCGTGGGTTGAACCAGATGCGTGTGTGGATGCTGGAGAAGTGAAAAAGCCCTGCAGATAGGGAGGGGACTCAAGATGTGTATTTTGCTTAAAAATGATGTCATCCGCGCGAAATTTGATTCGAGAAGAGGTGCATTTGTTTCGCTAAAGGGACTGGCGCAGGAGGAAGAGCATGAGTTTCTGCTTACGCCGGAAGAGTTTCCGCAGTTTGACGGAGACGATGGCAGATGGCTTGGCAGCCTGCTGGTACAGACGGAGAAGGATGGCAGCGTCTTTTCATGGAATACCTCTGATTTCGGGGAATACAGGATGGTAAACGGCAATGCGTCCTTTGTGGAGGCGGCTTATCCGGAGGGCGTGCTTGGGGGCCTGAGTATCCGGGAGAGCTTCGAGCTGGAGCAGGGAGCAGGGGGACTCGTGTGGAGCTTTACGCTGCAGAATGATTCCGGAGAGCCGATACGGGTCCGCAGGCTTGGGATGCCGCTGATGATGGATCAGTATTTCCGGAAGGATAGTTCCTTCAAGTACGAGAAGAATGTGATGCGCCATGCCTGTATCAGTCACCACAGCTCTGTGATATACTGGGCGCACAGCAATGGAAAAATGCCGATGCTGTTCATGCAGACGCTTGGAACGACAGCGCTGGACATGTTTGAGCGCGAGGAAACCGGGAAGTTTGGTTCTAATTCTACGATTGGAGAAGCCTTTGAGGGGTGTTTTACCGCGTATCTCTGGCATGAGGAGACGGAGTGTTCGCATATTCAGACGGCGGAGCTTACGCTTGGACCAGGGGAAAGCCGGACATTTGCCGTTTGCTTCAGTGTATGCAGTTCATTTGCTGCCATGGTGGATGAGCTCGAACGCCGTGATAATCTCGCAGCCAAGGTGCTTCCTGGGATGGTGGCGCCTGTGGGGGACGAGGTGATTATGACTGTCCGGTGTGGATATCCGGTCACGGTAAAGAGTATGGGCGGCGTATCCGGGGACACAGAAAACAGAATGGACGGCGTGCCCGAGGAGACGGAAAACAGAACGGGCGGCTTATCCGGGGAAGCGGAAAATGGTGCGGAGGCGGATCTGGTGCGGGCACTGCCGACGATAGACGGAAAAAACCAGCGCTTTGCAGTGATATTGAAGGGATACGGAGTCCGCGAGTTCCATCTGTGCTATCAGGCGGCGGACGGAGCCCGGCGGGTGGTAAAAATCCAGATGTTTGGGACAGAGACGCCAGAGAAGATCATACAGAAGCATGCGTCTTTCATTGCAGAAAAGCAGTTTGAGACGGACGAGACGGATCCGTGTTTCCATGGCCTTCTGATGTGGGATATGATCCATGCGCGTAGGGTAAACAGCACGCACAATCCTTATGGAGCGGATTGGATGCGGGGCGGAAGCGATGAGATTGGTCTGGTCAGCGGGCTGTTTCTGTCAGAAAAGAATGTCTATCAGCCAGACATTAGCCAGATACAAGTGCTGGATCAGTACGTACGGGATTTTATTGAAAAAAGGCTGACCGAACAGCCGGGATACCGGGTTCACCGGATGGTACCCTGGTTTACGATGTTTGATGATTTTTGCGGACTTGGAGCCGATGATATCTGGCGTGCTTTTAATTATGTGCATGTGATTAATACCTATTATAATATGTACCGGCTGTCCCGGTTGTATCAGATTGAATTTCTGGAGGAGCCAGGCTACTATATTCTGCAGGCATACCGGTATCTGCAGGCAATGTTTTCCTGCTGGATGTTCCCGGATGGAGTGGGGGCGTCACAATATGGAAATATGGGAGAGATGACGATTGCCCTGAAGCTTGCGGATGCACTCCGCGAGGAAGGATTCTGTGAAGAAGCGGCGGATACCGACCGGATTGTGCAGGAAAAATCAGAGTTTTTCTCGCAGAAACCCTACCCGTTTGGTTCAGAGATGGCATATGATACGACCGCATATGAAGCAGTATATGCATACGGAAAGGCGGCAAATGATCAGGCGGTTATGGCTTCTGCGGTGCAGGCTGCGCTCGGAAACCGCGGGCATCAGCCGGTGTGGTATCTCTATCAGACAGATGTCAGGCAGATGGGGGACAGTAACTGGAATGACAGCTATATGACACAGCTTGCGGCGTGGACTTTCTATGACTGGGTGTTTGAGCAGGGACATGTGAGTCAGGAACTGCTGGAGGCGTGGGCAGCGGCGTACTATGCCGGTTGGGCGCTATTTAATTCTGGCGGCTACTGGGATGGACGGGAAGAAAACAGTGGAGCATCCGCCTGGATCACGGTTGGGGAGCGAGGGCATTTTAGCGGCATTGTTCAGAATGTACCGTGGCAGAAGGACCCGTACCGTTATGGCTGTATCGCCTGTTCGGGAGAGAGCAGCCTCGGCTACTTTGCGGCTCTGAAGATTGCGGCGTCGGTGGTGTTTGATCACAGCGCAGCCGGGCGGATTGGATTGGGCTGTGCGCTGTACGAGGAGAAGTGCGGGACGGTGATTCTTCCAAGAGACGGGGTCGGGCGCAGGATGTACCATATCCCGGATGGATGGGGTCTGCGTCTCAACAGGGACCGGATGAAGCGAGTACAGGTTCGGATAGACGGTGGAATGGAAATTACCCTTGAGAATCTCACCGGAGATGTACATGAGCTGAAGCTGTCTGTGCGCCGGGAAGGAAGCGGCTGGATGGAGTATACAGTTGTCATGAAGCAGGCTGGAGAGATGACCGTAGAGCTGCCTCCCTGGGGGAATGCAATTGCAGTATAGTATATCTTTAAGCCGCCGGTGTTATCCGGCGGCTTAAAGATAGGTGCAATGGATTTAGACCAGGCGGATTTTCTGAATTCCCTCGATGATAGCGGGGTAAACCTCCAGAATACTGCCATTGTAATAGACATCGATTCGCTGATTCTTTTTCAGGTTGGAGAATGCAAGCTCTTTACCCTTTTTGGTGTAGCACTTTACACCGCTCTCAATCTGGTATTGGGAGCTGCCGTACCTGGCGATGATTTCCGTATTGGTTTTCTGGATGATACGGAGCCTCAGCACAGAGTATTCATAGCGGCCATTCTTCTTATTATAGTAGTCCGTCCGCTTCATATCTTTGGTTTTTGTCTTTACTGCGCCTTTGACAAGACATCCCTTCTTATCAAAGCAGTACGTATATTTCCCAATTTTTACAACGGTATTTTTGTACAGCTTCCCGTCAGCTTTCCGGTAATAGCGTTTGTTTCCCTTATTGAACCAGCCGCTCTTAGCAGAAGCTTTGGAGGAGGCCGCTGTATTTCCGGCAGCCAAAACATTGAGACTGCCGAACAGTAAGACAACAGCAAAAATCAGGCAGAATAATAAATTTTTTTTCTTCTTCATGGCTAACTCCAATCTTTATGTTTTGATAAAAACGTTTTGTTACGTACGGATACTTATTTACTAGCTCATCTACATGTTTCGCCTATCCCCCTCTCTCTATTTAAAATTGTCATACTATATGCACAGATACTTTTATTTCATAGAAAAATATTTGTGCATTAGCAATTTATAAAAATTTATCTAAATTATAGCATAGTGGTCTGTTATTGAACATTACATAACAAGAAAATATTCTGTTTCGCTATATGCATAGTTTGTAAATTACTGTATGCAGATATTTAGAAAAATAAATTATTACGGATATCCAGGCCAAAGTTAATTAGAAACTCTTCCTCCACAATCTTCGCTTCTTCTGCTTCCTGTTGTAAGCATAGTAGTGCACAAGTATATTTTCCATATTCAATTGCTTCATTTTTCCTGCCTTTTTCTGCTATGGCTTGTGAGTAGTAGAGATAAACATTTACCAGCATCTCATCTATATGAATAACGGCAGTGTCATGCATATATGGTTCAAGCGACAGGATTTCCGCAAACCGTTTTTCTAAATACAGATAATGAAACAGCAGCTGAAGTGTTACAGGAAAGGTTCGCTCCTTTACCCGCAGGGAATATTCTTTTTGGTCGTAATATTCCAGCAGCCGGTAGAGGAGCTGGATCGCCTGGATCCGGTTCCCAGCCATGCGGTATCCGATGGCAAGTTGGTTTAGCAGGCTAAGTTCTATGTAGGACAACGAATAATGTTGTAGTTTCCGCTCATCGAAGTCCGGGATTGTACAGCGCAGTCCCTCACGTGCGAGGGAAAGATATTCCTCGATTCGTTCTTCCCGATGCTCCATTACCAAAAGTTGATCTGAGATGCAAATCTGCCGGATTAAGGGTTTTTTTGCTGTTGTGGCAACTGTATCAAGCTCTTTCAGGAGTGCTCTGGCTAAAGAATAGTTGTTGCCGCCTTTAAGACTGCAGTAGTCTACCAGCTTTCTCTCTTTTTCCAGA
>DKWE01000096.1:0-3505 GCA_002491565.1 Lachnospiraceae bacterium UBA7160
CGGCAAGGCGGCTGAATGAGGCGAGCCATTCCACGCGGCTAAGCACTTGCTTATTCAACACAATACATTAGCGCCCTGTCCATTTACGCTGGCTGTTCAAACGAGTCCACAGTTCTCATCTGTTCTTCCCCGCCTCAAGCCACACCAGCAGTGTGGAGACATCTGCCGGAGATACCCCTGCAATTCTGGATGCCTGTCCAATGGATTCCGGCCGGAACTTCTTTAATTTCTGCCTCGCCTCGATTCGCAGGCTCGGTACCTCATCATAATTAAACTCCTTCGGAATCTTTCTTCGTTCCATCTTCCGGAACTGTTCTACCTGCCGAAGCTGTCGCTGCAAATAGCCGTCATATTTAATATTGATATTGACCTCTTCCTTCACATCCTCCGGCAACACCGGACGCTGCCCATCCAGCTCTGCAGTCATTGCATAGCTCAACTCCGGGCGCCGGATCAATTCCGCAAGCGTTGCAGACGTCTTCAAGCCTGTACTGCCATGTCTGCTAAGAAAATCCTGTACCTTCTGTCCTGCGCCAATCTGCGTCCGGCTGACTCTCTCGGTTTCTTTCTGGATCAATTGTTCCTTTTCCAATAGTTTTTCATATCGTTCTTTGTCGATCAGCCCAATCTCATATCCCTTTTTCGTCAATCTGAGATCTGCATTATCCTGTCTCAGCAACAGCCGGTATTCTGCACGCGAAGTCATCATTCGATATGGCTCTGTGTTTTCCTTTGTGACCAGATCGTCAATCAACACACCAATATATGCCTCAGAACGGTCCAAAATAACCGGCTCCTTGCCCTGAAGCTTCCGCACCGCGTTGATTCCGGCTATCAGGCCCTGTGCAGCAGCCTCCTCATAGCCAGAGCTTCCGTTAAACTGTCCGGCGCTGAACAGACCGCTGATCTGCTTAAATTCCAGAGACAGCGACAGATTCCTCGCATCAATACAGTCATACTCTATCGCATAGGCGTTTCTTACGATCTCCGCATGCTCCAGCCCTGGTACAGATCGGTACATAGCGATTTGTACGTCTTCTGGCAGGGAACTTGACATTCCTCCGATGTACATTTCATCAGTATGAATCCCCTCAGGCTCAATAAACACCTGATGACGGTCTTTATCAGCAAACCGGACAACCTTATCCTCAATAGACGGACAATACCTCGGACCAGTACCTTCAATTGCGCCAGAAAACAGAGGCGACCGGTCCAGATTGTTCCGGATAATTTCATGCGTCCTCTCATTCGTATAGGTCAGCCAGCAGGATACCTGCTCCTTCTGAATGGATTCCGGGTCAGTCGTAAAGGAAAATGGTATAATCCGCGCGTCCCCCTTCTGCTCTTCCATTTTAGAATAGTCAATGGAATTTCCTGCAACACGCGCCGGTGTTCCTGTCTTGAAGCGATACATCTCCACGCCATTCGCCTTCAGGGAATCCGTAAGATAATTTGCTGCCTGGAGTCCATTCGGACCAGTGTGCACGCTCACATCCCCGTAAATACAGCGTGCTCTCAGATATGTTCCTGTACACAAAATAGCCGCCTTGCAGTGGTACACAGCACCGGAGCGTGTCTTTACGCCAGTCAGGACTCCCTCCTCGACAATGAGCTCCGTGACCTCCATCTGCCGGATACGCAGATTCTCCGTGCGTTCCAGCACACGCCGCATACTGCGTGAATAATCGGATTTGTCCGCCTGGGCGCGTAACGAATGCACCGCGGGACCCTTTGACCGGTTCAGCATTTTGGACTGGATGAAGGTCCGGTCAATGTTTTTTCCCATCTCACCGCCCAGAGCATCTATTTCCCGCACCAGATGCCCTTTGGAACTTCCTCCGATGTTCGGATTGCACGGCATCAGAGCGATACTGTCTACGCTAACCGTAAACATCACTGTCTTCATTCCCAGCCTTGCACTGGCAAGCGCGGCCTCACAGCCCGCATGTCCTGCTCCTACTACCACCACATCTGTATATTCTTCTACCAGGCTCATCTCTGACATCCCCTTATTCTTATTTCCCCATACAAAACCTGCTGAAGATCTCATCTGCAAGGCTCTCCTGCACAGATTCTCCGGTGATTTCGCCCAGAGCTTCGCAGGCATCCATGAGATCGATGGAAAAGAAATCCTCCGGCATCCCCATGCGAATACTCTCCAAAACGCGTCCAAGAGCCTCCCTTGTCGTCTCCAGAGCTGCTTTCTGGCGCGCATTTGTGATGTAAATTTCATCATGAAAGGAGATTTCCCCGTGATAGAACAGCTCCTTTACTGTCTGCTCCAAAAGCTCCAGCCCCGTCTGTTCCTTTGCTGAGATAGAGAGCACCGGATAGCGCTCTCCCGTCAGCTCCTTCAGCATCTCTTCCGACACAAGCATTCCCAGATCAGATTTATTCAGCAGAATGATCGCTTTCCGCCCTTCCAGCTCTTTCAGAATCTCCCTGTCGTTCTCATCCAGACTCACGGAGGAATCCGCAACATATAGAATCAGTTCTGCATCCTTCGCCTTTTCACGCGCTCTCGCAACGCCAATCCGTTCCACCGCATCCTCTGTCCTCCGGATGCCGGCAGTATCCATCAGAGCAAGCGCTATGCCTCCCACCCTGACTGTCTCCTCCAGTACATCACGTGTCGTTCCTGCAATATCCGTCACAATCGCACGTTCTTCTCCCGCCAGGGCATTCAAAAGGGAGGATTTCCCGGCATTTGGCTTGCCAAGGATCACTGTCCGGATGCCCTCCTTCAGCATTCTGCCATTATCCGAGGACGCAATCAGCTTCTGAACCTCTCCGCAGAGCGCCTCTGTTTCTTTCTCCAGCTTTTCCGGATATCCCTCAAGACTGATATGCTCTGGGTCGTCCAGGGCTGCTTCAATAAAGGCAGTCTGGTACAGAATCCTGCCGCGCAGCTCCTGTATTTTCTCCTGCACAGAGCCTCTCAGCTGGCTGACAGAGCTTCTTAAAGCATATTCATTCTTGGCCTGAATCACATCGATCACCGCTTCCGCCTGTGATAGATCAATTCTTCCGTTCAAAAAGGCACGTTTCGTAAATTCTCCCGGCTCTGCAAGACGCGCTCCGCTTCGCAATACTGCCTCCAGCACGCGTCGGACAGCATAAACGCCGCCGTGACAGTTAATCTCTACCGTATCCTCTGCCGTAAAGCTTCTGGGCGCGCGCATCAGCATCACTAGTACTTCATCCAGAACTTCGCCCTGCTCCACAATAAAACCATAGTGAATGGTATGCGTCGGCTGTTCGGCCAGCTTTGTTTTCCCGCTCTTCGAGCGGTAAAGCCGATCTGCCACCGCTACCGCGTCACTACCGCTGATCCGCACAATTCCAATTCCGGCACTCGACACCGCTGTTGAAATTGCAGCTATCGTATCACCTCTCATACACATCCTGACCTTTCCCATAATTTTGTGTATCTCAGTCTGGAGCGTATTCGAAAAATGCTTTCTGCCAGATGCGCGTCACAATTTGTGGGAGATTTCTGCCAAAT
>DKWE01000096.1:3801-4031 GCA_002491565.1 Lachnospiraceae bacterium UBA7160
GATTTCTGCCAAATGAAGGCGGCGCAGCGGACTGCGTCAACGGAATTTGGCAGAGCTCTCACGCAAAGTTGGGCGTGCAGATAGTAGGAATGATTTTTCAAACACGCTCTGGTATAAGCGAAATTAAATACCTTAATGATTCGCGCAGAATGAATCCTATAGATGTACAGCTTCCTTAAAATGCACAATATGCAAAAAAGAAGAGAGTGTTGCAAAACTGCCAGAATCTA
>DKWE01000089.1 GCA_002491565.1 Lachnospiraceae bacterium UBA7160
TCGTTGCTCGCGGGAATAAACCAAGTAGACATAGCTGCGGTCTACTGACATGAAGCCCGCTTCTCTTTATTCATTCTTGTTTACAATCCGTGTCTCATATTTCCCGCTCGCGATATCTATATACCGCACAAACAGCGAGACCTTGTTATCCTCATTCAGGCTGTCCCAAAGCAGCTTTGTAAAGCCGTCGATCTCATCCGGGATCGCCACGCGCTTCGGCTCGCCCTCAAAGCTCGGCAGCGGATTGCCGTCGCCCTGGTACGTATGGAGGAAGCGCCCTTCTCCCGCCACACAGTTGCTGTATGCAAAGGTAAAACGGTCGCATGCGGCAGGATTCCCATTGTCGCTCTTCAGTATCGACATTGCATAGCTGTACGTCCCATTCTCAATATGCAGGATACCGGAAATCCGCGGCGTGTAGTTCGGGCCGTCCGGCTCAAACTCGCGGCTGCGCAGCGACTGCTCGAAGGTCAGCTGATGATCCATGCCCTCATAAATCGTATCCGTCTGGTCTCCGTTTGTCACGATGGTCTTGTTGCCGAGCACACGCACCGGCGCATAGATGATCAGACTCGGATCCGTCAGCTTCGACGGGTCAAATGCCTGTGTGCGAATGCCCTCCCCGTCCTCTACAAAAATACGGTTGCGGCTGTTCTCACTTCTGCCCATGATAAAATAGGCTGCCACTGCCTTGCTCCCATCTGCCGAGCGCCCGATCACGATTCCTCTGCCCGGGTATGAATTTCCCTTTAACTCCTGTTCCAAAGAAAGCATTTTCATCGCTGTTCCTCCTCGTTTCCTGTGAAATGAATTGAGCGTACCTATAACAAAAAAACCGAACGTCTCTGTCACATACTGTGCCCAGACGGTCGGCTGTCCAACGGCCCATACTCCCTGTGGTAGACCCACTTCCGTCAGTCATATGAGCACCCTTACCTTACCATTCTTTTCGCAAAAAAGCAACTATAAATTTGGCGCTGCAAACCTTGGGATTTTCGTGCATATGCACAAAACTTCTATGTATAACATTCGTCGAATAACCAGGCCATTCCGTAGAATGCTTTATCGAGTTCGCGGGTTAAAGCATAGGTATTGGATTATCTATGTATCTAATATGATTTATATGTGTTTTTATATTGACTTTTACATTTAATATGTTAATATAGTTGCAGAATACATAAAACTGTAGTAAGATGAAGGAGGAACTTATATGAGCAATGGCAATGTGAACCGCAATTATAAAGACAGCCTGTTTCGCATGATTTTCCGGGAAAAGAAGGAACTGCTGAATCTCTACAATGCAGTTAATGGCTCTAACTACACCGACCCGGAACTTCTCGAAGTAAACACCATGGAAGATATTCTGTATATGGGGATGAAAAACGACATTTCCTTTCTGATTGGAGATTATCTCAATCTCTATGAAGAACAAAGCACGCTGAATCCGAATATGCCGCTGCGCGGGGTATTCTACTTCTCGAGACTCTACCAGGGATTTGTCGCGAAACACCATCTCGATGTCTACGGACGGAGCCAGCTTCTGCTCCCGATGCCCAAATACCTTGTATTTTATATGGGCCCGGATGACATCGGTGAGACGAAGGAAATGCGTCTCTCGGACGCTTTTGGACCGCATGATGGAGAGGTCCCCGCGCTGGAGTGCATTGCAACATACCTGAATGTGAACTATGGCCACAACCAGAGTCTCATGGCGCAGTGCCGAAAGCTGCAGGAATACTCTATCCTGATAGACCAGATCCGGAAAGAGCTCGCCTCCGGAGAGGAACTGCCGGCGGCAGTGGGGGCGGCTGTACAGTATTGTATTGACCATGGGGTGCTGGACGAATTTTTACGGAGACATCGAGCGGAGGTGAAGGAAATGATACTGACCGGGTTGGCAGATGAACTGCACTGGGAAAATGAAAAACGGATCAGCTATGAGGATGGAATCAAGCAAGGTGAACAAAGAGGAATTCAAGCTGTCATCAAAACATATAGAAAGTTAAACCTGCCTGAGGAAGAACTTCAGAAACAGCTCATGGAAAATTTTTCTCTTGACGAAAGCGAAGCCAGACAATATATTCTTGCCGAACAATAGCAATAAAACTGGAAAATCACGGACATATGCTATCCGATCACTACCGTGACAATAAGTCAAATGGGCATAGCTGCAATGTACCTCTACAAAAACAGCTATGCCCATTTTACGCTCTTCCTGCATCTATACGCGACAGCGGCATTATCTGCCATCCGCTGACATCTATGCACGACAGCGGCATTATCTGCCATCCGCTGACATCTATGCACGACAGCGGTATTATTTGCTATCCGATGACATCTTTGCACGACAGCGGCATTATTTTCCTATTCTCTGGCATCCATGCACGTCGATGGCACTGTCTGCCATCCTCCGGCAGACACCTCTCTCTACAGCATCCGGTACCGCGCAAGGCAGGCCAGGATCTCCTGCTTCCGCACAAATGCGGACGGTCCCGCACCATAGTTCTTCGGCGTCACAGACAGAATGCCCTCCCTGGCGATTTTTCCGGACACCTCTTCTGCCAGCTCCTCTGCCGTCTTCTTTCCATTCGCCATCCGCTCCAGCACATACTGAAGAATATATCCGAGCGCCGCGGTCTGGCTCTCGTCCACCACCTGCTCCAGATAGCGCAGGTCGATCTCCGTCTTATCCAGGCTCAGGGAATCCCAGCCATGGACGCGCACCTTCTCAATTTCCTTTCTCCCCACCGGCTTGCGCACCCATTTTGCACGCTTCGCCGCATCCTCCGTCAGCTGCTGCGCCAACGCATGCGCCTTTTCCGTCACATCAAGCGTGCGGTAGCAGTCCATCTGCAGTACCACATCCGCCACAGACAGGTAGTCGCCGGAGCTCCCCGCGACCAGGATCGTAGACACGCCAAGATCCCGGTACAGACTGCGGATTTTCCGGATAAACGGGGTAATCGGCTCCTTCTCGTCCGCGACCAGCTGCGCCATCCGCATATCACGCACCATGAAATTCGTTGCAGAGGTGTCCTCGTCGATCAGCAGCACACGGCTTCCGGCTGCCAGCGCCTCCACGGTGTTTGCTGCCTGCGAGGTACTGCCGCTCGCGTTTTCTGTCGTAAAGTTCGAAGTATCCGCCCTGGTCGGCAGGTTGCTGATGAACATGGAAATATCCTCGCCGTGGATGCTCCGCCCTTCCTCCGCGCGCAGCTTGAATGCCGACGCATCGGTGAGCACATACTCTCTGCCGTCGCCGGCGACGTGGTTGTACACTCCGCGCTCCAGCGCTTTCAAAAGCGTTGATTTTCCATGGAAGCCGCCGCCTGTGATCACAGTGATCCCTCGCCGGATGCCCATCCCGCGCAGAGCGCCGTGATGCGGAAGCTTCAGTGTCACTGCAAGACTTTCCGGACTGCGAAACGGCACCGCCTGCTCCATTTTCTTCTGCGAGATTCCGCTCTCACGCGGCAGTACCGCACCGTCTGCGACAAAAGCCGCCAGATTCAGCCGTTCCAGCTCCTGCCGGATGAACTGCTGATCGTCCGCCAGCTCCGCAGCTGCTTGCAGCTCCCGCGCAAGCTGCGGCTGCCACCGGAATGTCCGGTCAATCACCTCAGGCAACACGTCAAACAGAAGCTCCTCCAGCTCACGCGCCGCGATCGTGCGCCCAAATGCCGGGAACCCGACCTCGATCCGCGCTTCCACAGCCGCCGCAGTCACACGCATTGCAGAGCGCTCCAGCACCTCCTGCCCAACGCGGCACGCTGTCACCATGCCGCTCTTGCCGGAGCCGCGACGCTGTCCCTTCACGACGCTGTACAGATTCCGGTGGAGACGTCGCAGCAGCGCATCCTCCACTGCCACACGCCTGTCCGCCCCCTCAAACAGCTCCTGAGGGATATTTCTCTGATTCTTATAGACGATCCGCACTCTGGAGGGCGTCGCAAACGGGTCCCCCTGCACATGATCGATGCACAGCCGGTACGCCCCAAACTCATAGTCTCCCTCCAGCACCTTATACGCCTTATATCCCTTGTGGTCTATCTGGCGCAGCTGCCGTCTCAATTCTTCCCCTGTATTCATACTTCCATCCTGTCCTTTCGAAAATAAAAATCTGGTAATACTGTTGTGTCAGCAAAAAAATGACACGGGTAAAACAGAATTAAGCAGTAGTGTCTGCTACTATACATGATTCGATGTTGTCACAGCTTTTGTCTCTCACACAATACTCTGCTTTAGCTTCCGCACAGGACACCGTATGATTTGCATAAGTATCCCAGGTTGGTTCATACTCAGCAACTGCCTGATCTCCCCACATATCCCAGCCTTCTCTCAGGCCTCTTGCAAAAAGCTCGATACGCGGTCCCGGACTGCAGGCTTCTATGATCGGGATAATTTCATCTGGCTTTCTACTGTGCTCTCGCTTCATGGTGCGAATCAAGTTCACCTGAGAACGCGCAGGCGGCAAAGTCCTGTTCGGAGCACTTTTTTTCTTAATGCCAAAAAGCAACAATTCTGTAACATTCCGGAAATAGAATCCTACTCCACGGCCATCCGGCCCTCCATCCTTCCGGACCTTTTCCCAAACAATATTAGATTTGTATTCAAATCCCCATGCATCCATCACTGCCAGCCCATCCGGAAGTAACGCATTCGGCACCCACAGATATAACTGCGCCTTTTCATCCGCAATATCTTCCACCGGCAGTTTCTTTATCTCATCGATGGTCATTGTCTCATATCGGGTAAGCCGCTTATGCTCCGGAGCCACTTTTCCTGTTCGGTTCTGGAACTGCCAGGGCGGATCTGCATAAATGGTGTTATACTTCTTATCCCCGGTGAATTGATGTAAGCTTTGTATAGTACTTGCTAAGTCTGCCATAACCTTCTACACATTCCTTTCCAATTCCCACTGCCAAGATTGGACATCCTCCGTTTCGGCGCGAATCCAACCGATAAAGCAGCTTACCCATCCAGGTCGTGCTTGCCCCATATTTTTTCATGAGCAGCGCTCCTTGATCATCCTTTTCCTGCCGGAAAATGTCATTTAATTCTTCGGCTCTTGTCACAATAACTCCAACATCAATGAGACCACAATCAAAATAGGTTCTCATTGCCAATAAATCTCTGTCAAAAGTCTGATCCTTACTATTCCACTCCAGATCAAATGCCACTCTATTTTTCAGAAAATCAATATTGTGACCGTCTATATACCCTTCTATTGTTTCCTCCTCGTAAGGCTTCTCCGAAAAACGGCCGCGCCTCTGTGCCGTCTGTCTCGGATATTTTTTCACAATCAGATCCCCGCTAATTCTTATTTCTCTCCATCCGAGCGGATACAGTACCTCATCAAATTTTTTCGGTATCGGCGATTCATTTCCACCTGCTGTCCTGATATCGTCAAGTGACAAATGCAGACACCGGAAACACTGCTGTAGTTCCTCCCATTCCATTGGAAATGCATCATGTAAAATTTCGAGTGCATGACCATAATTGTGGAACTCAAACTTACTAAGGATATCCTTTTCAATATAGTTCTCCAGGTTCAAATCCACTCCTCCTTCATTTGTCTCACCATCATAATACCGCGCTTCTTTTTCATTTGCAAACACATTTTTTGAGTTGGGCGCGGTAGCTGCGGAAGCCACAGTACTTGTAGCGCTTACAGAACTCTGGATATACTTCCCGCCCGGGCCGCCGGAACTATAAGCAACCTATGCCTGTCATAAAGCAATTCACCCCTACGCTCCGAACAGATCCTTCAGAATCTGCTCCGCGCTCATATTCCGGTAGCCGTCCGGATCGGTCATAATCTTTTTCCCGCTCAGATCCCAGCGCATGCGCGCATAATGGCTCAGATAAGAGCTGCCCTTCGCACAGCTCGGATACTTTTTATACCATTCCGGGTAATATTGGCTCATGTATTTTTTTGCGAGCCGGACTGCCTTGCTGTCCGCCCTGCCATTTTTCGCCGGAGTCCCTGCCAGCTGCACCCCCGGCGGACTCGCATGCAAAAGCACCACACTGCCATCCGAACACGGACCGACCACGATCCAGACATGGCCGCAGTCCGAGCACTCGGAGCTCATGATATCCCCTGCACGGTAGTCCTTCACCTTTGATCTCGCCGTATACGTACCCCACTCGCGCAGCGCAAAATTCTGCGCCATCTTCTGCGCGTGCATTACGTATCCGGGCTTCCCATCCTCTGTGTTCAGAATATTGTAAATGCACCACCCGACATAGCCAGAGCAGTCCAGGCCATTCGAAATCTGATACCTGGTCGTACGATAATCGTAGCCCGCAGTCTGTTTCTCGAAAAATTGCTTCCATTTCGGGCTGACACCGATCGTCCGCGCCTCTTTCCCAGCCCCTGTATCCTCCTTATTCCAGCCGCCGCCCCAGACATACATCGTCGATCCGACTGGCTGAAGCGCCGTCTGCAGCAGTTTTTTCAGAGTTGACCGCGTTGTCGTGAACGGAACCTTCACGCGAATCACCTTGCTGAATGCGGTATACTTCGTCTTCCCATTCTTTTTGCAAGCACCGCGCACCTGGTAATAGTAATTTTTGCCCTCATAAAGCCCCTTGCGCTTGCACTTTGCACCGCTCACCGTTTTCAGCAGCTTTCTGCTGCCGCCCGACGCATCCGTCCGGTACACCTGATAGTCTGTCAGATCGCTTCTCTTATTCCAGCTGAGCGTCACCGATGTCCCCTTTAACTTCGCCTTCACAACCGGCGCTTTCTTCGAAAATCCCGCCGCATGCGCCTGCATCCCGAGCAATACGACAAGCACTATTGAAGCCAGAACAAGCAGCCACTTTCTCTTCCTCATTTCCATCCACCTTCTCTCTCACTCCTGTAATCCCTCACCACTGTTACGTCCAGCCTGCTCCCCGTCTATACAGCTTGGCCACACTATAAACTATCATACCGCGCTTCCCTGCCATTTGCAACGTATTTCGAATGACAGAAAAATCACCTGCAAATTGTGAGTCGTTACAGTTCAAGCGACTTGGTCGAGAAGGATGTATGGGTAGCTGCCAGCCGCTGCCTGGAAAAGCACACCCTTAGGTTTGCAAACCCGTAAAGTAAGTCTTCACAAGTACTTAGCGCCCGGAAATCCAGAGCAGATGTAAAACGGGCTGCTAAAAAGACACTTCTCTCTGCTTGAAAACAGCGGAATATTACAGAAAACCGTT
>DKWE01000127.1 GCA_002491565.1 Lachnospiraceae bacterium UBA7160
GGTCATTTCCATAATCTATAACATCACAGACACCTATTTCATCGCATTGACTCAGAACACTGCACTGGTAGCAGGTGTCTCTCTCTGCGCCCCGGTGTTCACCCTTCTCATGGCCTTTGGCAACATCTTTGGTCAGGGCGGCAGTTCTCTGCTCAGCCGCATGCTTGGGCAGAATGACCAGGATAGTCTCCATCGCATCAGCTCCTTTTGCTTCTATGCCGCTACCGGCTTTGGCTTGCTATCCGGAATTCTGATGTTGCTGTTCCACACTCCGATTTTGTACCTGCTGGGCGCTGACAGCCAGACGTTTTCCTATGCTTCTTCCTATTATACCTGGATGGCTCTCGGTGCTCCCTTTGTGCTGCTGTCTTTTATCCACACCAATCTCCTCCGCTCTGAAGGTATGTCTAAGGAATCCATGATCGGGACAGTAGGCGGTTCTGTGGTAAACATCATCCTGGATCCGATTCTGATTTTTGGTCTGGACCTGGGCCCCACCGGTGCAGCGATAGCGACCATCCTTGGTTATATTTTCACCGACATCTACTGTCTGCGAGTGGTTCTGCATAAAAGCAACGCTCTGTCCGTGAATATCCGCAAATGCAGGATCAGCGGCAGCGACATGCGGCAGATTTTCGGCATTGGGACTTCTGCGGCACTTACCAACCTGATGCAGAGCTTCTGCCTGATTTTAACGAACCAGAGCCTGCTGCTTTACGGCAGTGATAAAATCGCAGTTATGGGCATTGTGCAAAAAATCAGCATGATCATCATGCTGATTCTGGTGGGGTT
This sequence comes from Lachnospiraceae bacterium UBA7160, assembly GCA_002491565.1. Classification (GTDB taxonomy): domain Bacteria; phylum Bacillota; class Clostridia; order Lachnospirales; family Lachnospiraceae; genus Choladousia. The sequence continues at coordinate 793 of DKWE01000127.1, forward strand.
CTCCTTTGGCGGCGCACCTCTGATCGGCTACTACTATGGTGCTGCGAATAAAACCCGGCTAAAGGAACTATTAGGCTTTGTTCTTCGGTTTCTTTGCGGTACGGCTCTGGCGCTGTCTGCCATCCTCATCCTTGCCGCACCCCTGGCTATCCGGCTCTTCTTAAAAGAGGAAGCTCTTGTGCAGACCGGCGTGTTAATGCTGCGTACACAGACCGTCAGCATGGTATTTCTGGCTGTGGTACAGTTCATCACAATCATTTTCCAATCAACCGGGAAAATAGCTCCTGCTCTGATACTATCCGTGAGCCGTCAGGGCATCGTTTTTGCAATCGTTCTATTCTTCGCAGTCCGGCTTTTGGGATATCATGGTATTCTGCTGACTCAGTTCTTCTCGGATGCTGTCACCGCCGGACTGGCGCTTGTATTGTACCGACGTTACTCTATATAATAGAATAGAGACTTTCCAGCTTATTCACATAGAGCGCCGCGGTTGGCTCATCGAGAATCATAAACAGGGCATCATCGCTGAATACACACAGCAGCCCAATACCTCCCATCACGATATTGCTTTATTTTATACTCGTACCCGTCATAGGTCTGCCGAACCTTTATGCTGTCTCCGGATACATCGAAACCAAACGTATGCATTGGCAGCTCCATCCCCATGCCGGTCGCTTTCAAAAAGCTCTCCTTTAGTGTCCAGAGCCGGAAAAAGGCGCTGTCCTGCGCTTCTTTCGCGAGCCCCGCAAGATACGCGTATTCCTCCGGCCGGAAACAATGTTTCGCAAGCTCCATATCCGCCTTTTTCGTATACTCAATGTCACAGCCGACCTCTGCATCTGCAAAAGCTACCAGCACCATCGTTTCCGAGTGGGCCAGATTGAAATGAATCAGCGGATAATCCGGCAGATACGGCTTCCCGTTTTTCTTCTGCCCGATCCGGACCTCCGACTCCCGAAGACCGTATTCCCGGAGCCCCTGATCCAAAAGCATCCCGGCCCCCAGCGACAGCCTCTTATCCTTCCAAAAGAGGTATCCGTCTACTTTGGCTCGTCTGGATGCGGAAAGCTGATGGTAGCACGTTTGGAAATATGCATCATCCGTAAGCAGCATCGTATCCAGCGTATAAAGCCGCAATCCATTCTCATACAGTTTTCCTGACATCATGCGTTTCCTTAGCACCTCCAGTGTCTGCAGACGGATTCAAATCCGGTACGGAGGGTGTCGCAAAATAACAGAACGCTACAAGTTATGGTATATTATTTCAGTTCTTTTTTCATGGTCAGGATATTGGCGCCGTTTTCTCTAAGATAGCACACCTCGTCCATCACTTTCCGCACAAGACTGATTCCAAAGCCGCCCGGCTCCTGCTCGTCAATCGAGTCCTTCCACTTGGGCTCTCCATGCTCGAGCATGTTAAACGGCATTCCATAATCCTTCCAGGTCAGGAGCAGCCATTTGCCGCTCCTGCAGCCTGTGAGTTCCACAAGTTTCTCCTGCTCGTCCTGTTCCTGTCCCCGGTAAGCATAGCTTGCGATATTTACAAACAACTCCTCCGCCGCAAGCTGCACCTTAAACAGGCAGGCGCAGTTCTCTCCTGCCGCACGGTTCACCAGTCCCCGCACCTGATCCAGATTTTTCAGCTCCGCTTTTATGGTAATCGTTTCCGTAAAGTCACTCTCGCGTGCACAATCACCTGGCACACCTTTTTCCTGCATCTTTTCTACCGTCTCAGGCACCGTTCTTCCTTTTTCCTCCGCTGCTTTCCTCGCTATTACCGATTCCATATCCTGCTCCCGATCCACTGCCGCACAGTCATCAAGCCCTGATCCTCTCCCGAACTTCTCTCCGGAATATGTCATGACTTTTCTCCATATCCTACCGGACATCCAGACGCGATAAGAAGCCTGTCATCTCCAATACATCCCTCACGTCACGATTCACCCCGGTGAGCACCAGACCGTCCTTCTTGCTCATTTTCTTATGAGCCGACAAGAACATGCGGAGCCCCGAGCTGGAAATATACTCCAATTTGCTGCAGTCCAGAATCAGCTGAGTGACTTCCGGCGGCATCGCCTCGACTGCCTCCCCTAAGAGGGGAGCCGCCGTCGTATCCAGCCATCCCTCCAGCTCCATTGTCATAATACTTCCATTCTGGTTTGTCTCTATCTTCATTTTCTCGTTACCCCTTCCTTTTACTTCTCTGTATAGAAATCGTCGTCGAAAAAGTTCAGCCCATCCAGCGCTTTGATCGCATTCGCAAGGTATTGATTGTCTGTGATACTCCACTTAAAGCCCAGACGGTACAGCACTTCTGTGGTAAACGCATTCGTATAGTCAATGGTATAGATATCCCCCTCATCACGCGAAGTGTATGCGATGAGTCCTGATACGGCATCACTCGTCTCATGCTCTGCGGCATACGCATTGACTGCCTCTACAAATGCCTCATCCGGTACGATCTGAATGTCAAACCCACTCACACGCATTTCGTAGATCACATCGCTCATAAAGATCCGATGATTGTTGCAGGCATGGAAAATCGTAAATCCGCTGGTGGTCCCCGCGAGCTTCAGGACCGCTGCTGCCGTCTCGTCAATCGGAGAAAACTCCACAGCCTCATTCATACCGCCCATCGGGAATGCGCTAACCGCAGCATACCCGCGCAATCCCCGCAAAAATCCGTTCGTGATAAAGTTGATCTGGAACTCTCCATCTCTCTGGCGGCTCATCAGATTACCGACGCGGATGATCTTCGCGTCCAGGCCATTGACAGCCGCCTCCAGCACCACGCGCTCTGCAAGGAACTTCGTGCGAATGTACTCATTGGTGATGCGCTGTTCGAAGTACAGATCATTTTCGGCAATTCTCCGCTCCATCGGCGGTCTGCCGTCCATGCCCTCTCCTCCTACCGATACTGTAGAAATCTGTACAAGCCTCTTCTTCAATGAGGTACAGAGCTCTGTCAGATGTCTCACACCGGTCACATTAATCTTTTCCAAAATCTCGCCTGCCACAAAGTGCTTGACGCAAGCCGCGCAATTGATCAGGGTATCAAACGGCACATCCTTTAACCGGTTCACTGCCTCCGGATCGGTAATATCGCCGTCAATACAGAAAATCCGGTCGCCAAACAGCCCGGTAAACGGATGATCGAAATAATACATCAGCAGATTCATCAGACGCCGGTCGCCGGACTCATAGCTGCCTTTGCGCACCATACAGTATACCTTGCCGGTGTAATGGTCCAGGAACTCCTTCAGCACATGAATTCCCAGGAAACCGGTAGCCCCGGTAAGCAGGATATCGCCCGGATCCTCCGGCTTCACCTGATCTGCATTCCGGCTGTCATTTGCCGCAATCAAGGTGTCGATGCCATTGTAGGAATAGTTCGCAAATTCATCCGTAGTTTCCTGTTCTGCCTCATCACCGCATACGACAGCAGCAAGCTCACGCACCGTATGATACTTGAAAATATCTGCATACACAAGAGGCAGGTCCTCATTCAGGCACATAACCGCAACCCTGGAAGCCGCAAGGGAGGTTCCGCCGATTGCGAAGAAATCATCATCGATTCCCACCTGTTCCCGGCCTAACGCCTTTTCAAACATGCTGCACAGTTTTACCTGCGTCCCTGTTTCGGGCGCTGTATAGTGCGTGTTCTCTCCGATCATGACTGGCTTTGGCAAAGCGCGCTTGTCAATTTTTCCGCCCGGTGTAACCGGCATCTTGTCTAAATGAGTATAGAAAGCAGGCACCATATATTCCGGAAGCAGCGGGCTTAAAAACTCCTTCCAGTCCTCCTCCGGATATTCTGTGCCGGTATAGTAAGCCGCAATATACGTCACATTGCTCTGGGTCACAGGAATCGCTGCCGCCTCAAGGATGCCATCGCGTTTCAGGACTGCGCCTTCGATCTCGCCGAGCTCCACACGGAACCCGTTGATCTTGATCTGCGAGTCAATCCGCCCGATGTATTCGATATTTCCGTCGCCCTTCATCCGCACCATATCGCCGGTGTGGTACAGCCGTTCCTCATCCTTACAGGTGGCAAACGGATTCGGCACAAATACGGCCGCGGTCTTTTCCGGCAGGTTGTGATACCCTCTCGCGACCTGACGTCCCGCCACACAGAGTTCCCCTGCTTCGCCCACTGCCACACGCTCCAGGTTTTTATCCACAATATAGCACCGTACATTCCTCTGCGCTTTGCCAATCGGGATCGACTTATATTCCCGGTCCACGATAAAGCTCGTTGTCGAAACCGTGTTTTCTGTAGGGCCATACCCATTTATCAGGGTATACTTCCTGTCGTAATAGCGCTTGAACTTTTCACCGCCCAGCGTGAGAAGCCTTAATGCACAGTCCCCGGTCAGGATTTCCGCCACAAGTTCGCCCATCTGCGTTGGCATGGCGGACGCTGTAATTGGCTCCTGTTCAAAAATACGGCAGATCGCCACGGCGTCCTTTCTGACGCTCTCCGGGAAAATATAGAGGGCTGCGCCCATCGTCAGCGGCGCAAACAGGTCGTGTACCGATGCGTCAAAACAGAAGGAGGCAAATTCTCCATACATATCCTCCGGGACCGTCTTATGGTAGTTCACAATATGCTCGATCAGCGTCATAAGATTGCGGTGTTCAAGCATAACACCCTTTGGTTTCCCTGTAGAGCCGGAGGTGTAAATCATATAAGCCAGATTTTCCGGCAGCGGCCTCGTCAGCTCTGCGCTTCCCGTGAAATGCTTCCCCTTCTCTTCGATGTCATCCAGATAAATCATATGCTTGTCATACCCCGATACCAGCGGTTTGTACCGGCTCATTATAAGAAGGTTCTCACTTCCGCTGTCCGAAAGCATATAGGCAATCCGGTCCTGCGGATATTCCGGGTCCAGCGGAACATACGCCCCGCCCGCTTTCATGATTCCCACAAAAGCTTCCACAAACTCTCTCGTCCTTCCGCACAGGATTCCCGCTACATGTTCCCGGCCAAATCCGTTTTTCGTAAGCACATCAGCAATATATTCGGATACCGCGTCAAGCTCGGCATATGTGATTGTACCGTTTTCGTCCTTGACAGCAATCCGGTCCGGATAGCTTGCTGCAGTCTCCCGGAACAGGTCGACGAAGGTCTTCCCCATATACCGGGGCGTGTTAATCATATGATCCTGCTCGTCAAACATCAGGCGGAGCTCCGACGGGTCCTTTCCATCCAGCAGTCCCTTCGCGGCGATTTCGAAGTTCTCAATCAGATACTCCGCTGTTTCCTCCTCAAACATATCACTCCGATACTCAAGGTCATACACGTATTCGCCGTTTTCCGTACTCAGCATCAGCGATACCGGCTCCTTTGCCGCATTCAGGTCAAGCGGGATCTCCTCGGCAGTCTCCCCGCAGATCTGGTTAAACGCAAAGTTCTCTCCCTGATAGACAAACATCGTGTCCGGTTTAATATGATACTTCCGGCTGATCTCCTGGAACGGGTAAATATCGTGGTTCATCATCCCCATAATCTGGTTCTTCAGAGTCCTGAAGTAGTTTTCCGCAGTCTGCTCCGTTTCACACCGAACCGGCAGCGTTTTGACAAACATACCAACGGCATCCGAGAGACGCGAGTCATTTCTGCCATGATAAATCGTTGTGAATACGCTTCTCTTTGCAAAATGATATCTTGCCAGCACCGCGCCAAACACACCAGTAAAGAATACGTTCTCCGTGATCCCATACCGCTCACAAATCGCCTCCACGGCCTCGCGGCTGATCGCACCGCTCTTCTTATGCAGAGTTCCGACAGAGGGCTTCCCTTTGCTCTTATCGGGATAGAAGCCTGTGTCCGGGCCAGAGCTTTCAAAGATCGAATCAAAGTATTCCTCAGCCCTTCCATACTCCTCTCCCTGCACAGCCTGCTCCTGGTCAAGCGCTGCATCATATGCCGTATAAGTCTCCGGCGTAAGCGGCTCTCCCGCATAAGCCCGGTCGATATCCGACAGAATCACTGCAAGCGACGTACCATCCGCAATCAGATGGTGCACGTCGAGAAACAGATAGCTTCCGTCGTGGGTTCTGTGTATCTCAAAACGGAACAGCGGTTCCTGGAACAGTCCAAACGGCCTTACCAGCTTTTCCCGGTCCATACCGTCTATTATTTCTGCCGTGTAACGCAGCGTATCCATTCTGCGCTGGCGTATCTCGCCGTCCTCATCCATAAAAAGCTGCACCTTCAGATACGGATGCGCCGCCACCGTCTTTTCCACCGCGTCCTTCAGCCGGATCAGGTCGATTCTTGGGCTTAAACGGAACAGGTAAGGAATATTATAAACGGTGGTTCCCATATTCGCCATACAATCGACAAACACTCCTGCCTGCGTATTCGTGAGCGGATATACCTCCCGCACCTCATGTGTCTGGACCTTTTTGGCGCCAAGAAGAAAGCTTTCCAGCATAAGAACCGTCGGATTTTCCTTCAGATCACGTATCCGGAGTACCACATCAAATTCCTTTGCGAGAAGCACATTCAGCTTGATCGCGCTGATGGAGGTCAGTCCGGCAAGCGCGATATCTGTAGTGATACCGAACTCCCTGTGGCCGACTGCATCAGCGACGCAGTCATAGATCCGCTGCTGCATCTCATTTTTGGGCAGAATGATTTCCACTGCTGCCTTCTGCGGCTTTGGCAGTGCGCGTTTGTTGACCTTCTGATTCTGGTTTAACGGAATCCGGTCAATCTGCATCGTCACTGCGGGCACCATGTACGGCGGCTTTGTCTCCAGAATAAAGGCGTTCAGCGCATCGATATCAATCTGTTTCTCCGATACGACATACGCTGCGATGTACTTGCCGCCGCCCTCCTCGTCAAATGCGGCAACCGTCGCATCCTGAATGTCCGGGAACCGGCGGATCACTTCCTCTACCTCCGTCAGCTCGATCCGGAAGCCCCGGATCTTTACCTGTGCATCCCGTCTGCCTACAAAGGCGACATTTCCGTCATTCAGGAAGCGCACCACATCCCCCGTGTGGTAGAGCCGCCTGTAGCCTTCCTCGTCCGTGTAGGGATTTTCTGCATAGACCTCCGCGGTCTTCTCCGGACGGTTCAGATACCCGCGTGATACCTGCCGTCCCGCTACCAGCAGTTCCCCGGACGCCCCGGCAGGCAGGCGGTGTCCTCTGTCATCTGTAATATAAAGCTTCAGATTCTCCAGCGGCTTTCCGATCGGGATATCCTCATAATACCGGTCCACCTCAAAGACCGTAGTTATAATCGTACATTCTGTAGGCCCGTATGCATTGCACAGTTTATAGCCCCTGGGTGGATCCAGCGGAACCAGCTTTTCTCCGCCTGTCAGAAGGTACTTTAAAGACCGGTTTTCAATCGCCATCGCAAACTGACGTCCCACCTGAGTTGTCATAAATGCGTGCGTAATCTGATTTCTCTCAAAATAATCATTCAGCGCTAGAAGGTCCAGACGGATCTCTTCTGCAATAATGTGAAGCTGTGCGCCCGCGGTCAGCGTCGAAAACATCTCCATCATGCATGCGTCGAAGCCATAGGACGCATAGGCGGTAAGGCGTGAGGAACTGTCAACCTCATACCGTTTGTGATACCAGATGCAAAATGCGGTGATGTTTCCAAATTCCAGCATACAGCCCTTCGGTACGCCGGTCGACCCCGAGGTGTAGAGCAGGATAAACAAATCTTCCGGCTTCGGAGACGGCATCTCCCCCCTATAGTCCGGCAAGCCGGACAGTTCATCCGTATACAGCACCCTGCCCGCATAATCCGGCACCTGGTCCCGCATTTCCCGCGTAGTGATCAACAGCTTTGCACCGCCGTCGTCCAGCATAAATTGCAGTCTGTCCTGCGGATAGGTGGGATCCAGCGGCTGGTAAGCGCAGCCGCTGCGGGCGATGCCGACCGAACAGATCGCCATGTACTCGGAGCGCGGGATCAGCACAGCAACGACATCCCCTGCACCAAGGCCGTTCTGCACCAGATATCCTGCAAGGCCGCGGGTTATCGTTTCAAACGCACGGTACGTATATCGGATATCTTTATATACCACGGCTGTCTGATCCGGATTTTCCTCTGCCGCCCTCTGGAACAGATCCACCACCGTTTTGCTGTAATCAAACGGCGCTTCTGTCTCGTTAAACTGGTCAAGCTGCTGTTCCTGCCGCTTTGACAGGATTGTCACGTCAGCCACTCTTCGGCAGCCAAGAATCGATGCAAAGGCTGCATTGTAGGAATCCATAAGATTCCGGATCGTTTCCTCCGTATACAGATCGCTGCGGTACTCCGCTGTCAGGTAATACGCTCCGTCATAGAGGCGGACCTGCAAAAGCAGCGGTTCCTTCGGCAGATCAAGGGACAGATCTTCGCCCTTTGCAACCGTATTTCCGATCGGGTAATCGTCCGTAAGCTCCGCCTGGTAAGCAAAAATCAGGTCAGAGGTGATCCCGTACTTTGCTGCAATATCAGAGAACGGAAACACATCGTTCGCCATAGAATTCATGAGCTGATCCTGCAAGGCAGCCAGATAAGACGCAACCGTTGTCCCGTCGTCAAAACTGCAATACACGGGCAGCGTTTTCACAAGCATACACACCGTGTTCTCAAGACGCGAATCGTTTCTTCCATTGTAAATCGTCGCAAAGAGCGCTTCCTTTGCATTGGACCAGCGGGACATCAGAATTCCGAATACTCCCGTAAAGAGCGTATTTGGCGTTACGCCCATTTTTTCGCAGAGCCCCAGCGCCGCTTCCCTCGAAATGGTCAGCTTGTACTCCGCCAGACCTTTTTCCGGCGCTGCTCCTTTCCAGTCAAAAGGCGGGAGAGACTCTGTCTCAAGCCCCTGGAAAATGCTGTCATAGTAGAGTGCCGCCTTTTTTGCGCCTCCCTGTTCGATTGCATGCTCCTCTGAAACCGCCGCGTCAAAACCTGTGTAAGTCTCCTGCGTCAGCTCCTCCCCTCTGAACGCGCGATCCAGATCCGCAAAGAAAATGTCATAGGAATTTCCGTCTGCCATAATATGATGAAAATCCACGAACAGATACTTTTTTGTCTCGGTCACATAGATCGCAACACAAAACAGCCGGCCACCTTCCAGCTGAAACGGCTTTACAAGTCGATTCTTCTGAAATTCCCTGTCTGTTGTCCGGATGATTTCAGGAACATACGTTTCTTCAAAAGGCTTCTGATACAGCTCACCGTTTTCACTGATTCCAAAACGCGCCGTCATGTAGGAATGCGCCTGGATCGTCTTTGTAACCGCCTCCGCCAGCTTCTCTTCGTCTATGCCGGGATCGAGTGTAAACAAGAATGGGATATTATACACGGTACTCTCCGGATTTTTCACGCACTCCGCAAAAATGCCCTTCTGGGAACCGGTCAGAGGATACACCGAACGGATTTCCCGTTCCTCTGGCGCTTCTGCATTCCGGATAAACTCCTCCATGAGCGCCACGGTATTCCACTGGTTGATATCGCCGGTCTTGATTGCAACATGAAATTCGTTTGCAAGAGCCACATTGAGTCTCATCGCCCCCAGGGAAGAAAGTCCCGCGCGGTAGAACGGCGTGTTGATCCCAAAATTGCTGTTGCCTGTGACCTCTGATACGATGTCAAAGATCCGCTGCTGCGTCCGGTTTTTCGGCACTTCCTGGTCGCCCTGCCTCCACACCGGCTTTGGCAATGCCTTTTTGTCTATTTTCTGATGCGCGGTCAGCGGCATTTCCTCAAGCTGAATCAGAATATCTGGAACCATGTAGTAGGCAAGGCGCTCCGCTGCAAAATCAGCAAGCTCATCGGGCGCGATTTCCCTTCCGGCCGTGTAGTATACGCAGAGCTGTTCATCCATCACGACTGCTGCCACATTTCGCACGTCCGCATGGCTCAAAATGACTTCCTCGATCTCACCCAGCTCAATCCGGAGTCCCCGGAGCTTCACCTGATTGTCTTTTCTGCCGTGAAACTCAATTTCCCCGTCCGCATTGATCCGCGCGAGGTCGCCCGACTTGTAGCCGCGCATGCCGCGAAACGTGATAAAGGCTTCCGCAGTCTTTTCGGGGAGGTTCCGGTAGCCGCGTCCGACTCCCTTCCCGCAGATCAGCAGCTCGCCCACCTGTCCGTCCGGCACTTCCTCATTGGTCTCGTCGATTATAAATACCTGCACGTTCGCGTTTGGAAAACCGATCGTGATCTGTTCGCTGCTGGTGATGACCTTCATGGTACAGCTTATCGTGGTTTCCGTAGGGCCATATCCATTCATGATATAGGCATCCGGGTTAATCTCGCAGATCTTATGGTAGAGTCCGCCCGGAAATGCTTCCGCACCGAGGTCATACGACCGGATCTGTTTTAATGTCTCCCGCATTTTTGGTATTTCAAGCATGACAGAGAGGAAGGACGGCGTCGTGGTGAGTATGTCAACCCCGTTTTTCAGGATCGTATCCGCAAGCAGCTCCGGATTGTGAATCTCTTCTTCCGTCGCGATCACGACCGTCATCCCGTTTGTGAGCGGAATAAACTCCTCCATAATAGAAACGTCAAAGGTCATCGCTGCAAGCGCAAGCGCCACGGATGCCCGCTCCGTATAGCCAAAGGTTTCATGATTCTTCGGATTCGCGTGTACAAAATTAAATAGATTTCCATGCTCGATCATCACACCCTTCGGCTTGCCCGTGGAACCCGACGTATAAATGACATAGCACAGGTCATGCTCCGCAATTTCCCGGCCGGGATTTTCGGTATTCTCATGCTCCAGAAGTTCCTCTACAAGTAACGGGGTACACGCCAGGGTATCCCACATTTCACCATACTGTGCCCGGATCCGGCTGTCTGTGATCACCCATTTCGCGCCGCTGTCCTCCAGGATAAACCGCACACGCTCCTCCGGGTATTCTGGAGAAATGCAGGTAAACGCCCCGCCTGCCTTCAGAATTCCCTGAGTCGCCGTGTAGACCCCGATTCCGCGCTCCAAAACAATCGCTACGATGGTTTCTGCCTGTACTCCGTTTTCGATAAGGACATTTGCCACCCGGTTTGCATCCGCATTCAGCTGTGCATAGCTTCTGCTCTCCCCGCCTGAGATGACCGCCGTCTGATCCGGATGCACCGCAGCCTGCCTCTCAAACATGCGCACGACAGATTCATATGCTGCTTCATAGAATGTTTCGTTTCTCCCTTTCAATATGACACCTCCTGTTTTTTGTGTCCGGCAAGCAAGCTTGCATGGGCTTTCTTTTATGCCAAACTGTGCTACGTCCGGACGGACGCCCTGCAAGCCACAGACTCGTCTGCTTCGCAGACGATCCGCTGCTCACGCAGCTCCTGTCTGTGGCTGAACTTTAAATATCAAACTCCAGTACTGTGTTGTTCAGATCCATGGTGCGCATATAGCTGATATTGGACGAGATTGCTTTCACAAGCTCAATTCCATGTATCTCAAATTCTCCGCTGTCAAATTCATACTCCGTTGGATTAAAAGGCACTCCATTGTCACGGATACGCAGCAGCATTTTCCCCTGCTCAATAATCAGGCTGACGTCGATCCAATGGGACGTCTTCCCCCCATACCGGATACAGTTTACGATCATTTCCTCAGCGGCAACCGCCGCCAGGTTTGCCTGTTTGGCACTGATGTTATGATCGAGACAGAACTGCCTTACCTCCTTTGGCACAAGCGTCGATTCCCCCATATCCGCCTTTACCGTAAAGTCAAAGCACGTCCCTGTCTGCTCAGGAAGCAGGTAGAAATCGCTTCCCGGATGCTTAAGCCTCCGGTAAACACAGGCAGTCAGAACCGTCAGAAGCTCAGAACACACAAATCCAAGCGCCAGGCCGTTCATTCCAGTTCCTCCCAGTCTTTCGCCAAGAAGGATCCCGGCTGCCGCAGCGGGCAGCACGTAAATTCCATTCTGCACAAAGGTAATGATGCTTGCCTGCTTCGACTCCTCTATGGATTCATAGTAAGCAACGAGAAATTTATTCCACACGTATGCAGGCAGAGACAGGACAAAGAACCGAAGCGCTGTGACCATGGCAGACGATAACGCCGCATCATCCACGCCAAACATCACAGTAATCGGCTTTGCAGCGATCAGGACAAGCACAAAAATGCAAACCGTCGTCCCCGCACTCAGCAGCAGGGTCCGTTTGCAGAGTGCGCGTATGCCGAAGTAATCTTTCTCTCCGTAAAGAATGCCCGCCAGATTCGGAATGACACCGATGATTCCGGCAGTAATCATCTCAACGATCATCAGGACATTATCACAGACCGTGTAGACCGCCATCCCTGCATCACCGATAAAGCGGATGATGATCTCATTCAGGCCGAACGTTTTTACTACCGTCATGCACATGAATACCAGCATCGGCGCTCCGGAGGTTAATGCAGTCGTAAGCGGCGCCAGCGATTTGACCCGCACCAGGCGGATCATTCGCTTCGGAGACCGGACATACAGGAGGAACACAGCCATTCCGAGCAGCATCCCCAGCACAGTAGATAATGAAGCGCCTGCAATCCCCAGAGGCGTAAACCGCAGAAATAGATAGTCCAGGCAAAGATTGATCACATTGGAGACGATCAGATAAGCCGATGCAAGCTCCGGATGATTTTCCACGCCTAAAAAGCTCGACATCAGAAGCCCGACGCCGATCACCGGAGCACCCAGCATGCTCACAAACAGATAGTGTCCCGCCAGCGTACTAAGATTTCCGCCTTTTGCAAGCGCACTGGCAAGCGGCATCGCCAGAAATGGGGCGGCAAGTGCGATCACAAGTCCGACCACAATCGTGATCAGCAGCGTCAGCGAAAACAGCTGCGACGCCCCCTCTTTATCGCGCTTTTCCAGAAGAATGCCCGCCGCGATCGATCCTCCCGTGCCAAGACAGTAGCCGGTAAGCTGGATCAGGGCTTCCAGCGGAAGCACAAGCGTGATCGCTGACATCGCATCTGTCCCCAGAAGATTACCGACCAGGATCGTATCTACAATATTTCCCAACTGCAGTGCCATGGACATCATGATACCTGGCAAAAGATAGTTCCATACTTTGGAATTAATCAGCCGTTCATTTCTTTGATGCATACCTCACCTCATCCCTTTCTAACTGCTCGTTCCCTCTTATACTATTGATTCCCGCGAGGGTCAAATACCCCGTCGCCTGCAGCGGTGTATTTGATTTGCAAAACATCGTTCCGGCACTATTGCGTATATTTATCGAGGTCTACCAGCCCCTCCGTCTTCGCAACGACCAGCGCCACAGCTACATCCCCGGTGGAATTGGACATCGCCCGGAACATACTGAAGATCGGGTCAATTCCCATGACCAGGCTGACCGCCTCCACTGGCACGCCGATCTGCACCAGCAATACGGAGAGACACACCAGCGCGGAGCCTGGAATCCCAGGTGCTCCCACGGAGAGGACAAGAATAGAAAAGACCAGCGTGAGCATCTCTGCTCCGGAAAGAGAGATTCCATAGACACGCGCCAAAAACAGCCCGACAATTGCCAGATAGATGCAGCTGCCATCCATATTTACCGTTGCCCCAAGTGGAATTGAAAAAGAGCACACCTTCGGTGAAATTCCCAGCACATTCCGGCACGCCTGCATGTTAAAGGGCATTGCCGCATTGCTTGAGCTTAAGGAAAAGGTGGTCAGCATCGTCGGCGCATACTTTTTCAGAAAAACCAGAGGATTCAGCCTGCCGACTGCGAAAATCAGCAGGCAGTATACGCCGATCATGCAGGTCAGCCCCAGCAGCACCGTCCCTACAAGCCCCAGCAGGGATACTAGTGTATCTGTACCGGTCGTCATGACAAGAGAGGTCATGGAGCAGAATACCGCTGCCGGGATAAATCCGACAATCAGTGTTGTGATTTTCAGAAACAGCGTATTACAGGACTCAAAAAATTCCCTGAGCGGTCTGGAATAGTCCCCGATCATCCCGACCGCAATGCCGCAGAGCAGCGCGATAAAGATAATCTGCAACATATCTGTTTCCAGAAACGGCTTTACAATGTTGGACGGTACAATGCCAACCACGGTATCCAGGATGGAGATACTGGTCTCCCCGGCTGCCTGCACCGTTCCCGCTGCCGCACTGGTAACAGAAGACACCAGCGAGGCACTCCCCGGATGAACCAGCCCGAAAATACCAAGCCCGACACCGATCGCAATCAATGTCGTTGTAACATACAGACCCATGACCTTTGCGCCGATTTTTCCAAACTCCGCCAGATTGCCGAACTGGGCTGTGCAGGATATGATGGAAAAAAATACAACAGGTCCGACCACCATCTTCAGCGCATTCAAAAACATCGTCTTGAATGGAACCAGCAGATACGTGTTCAGTCCGATTGCCGCGCCCGCCGGCAGCGCCAGCTTCCAGATGGTTCCAAGAAGAATAGCCAGAACCAGCGCCCCGAGCGTCAGATAAAGCTGCCTGTGCGCTGATCTCTGTACCGTGATCAAAATCGTATTATGATTGTTTTTATTCTTATATTTCAGCTTATCCCCGAAGGATTTCAGGACCATGCTGCGGATTGCCATCTCCGCCTCATAATCGACTTCCTCCATCTCCAGCGGAATCCCGAAATCAGCCCCCTCCGCCAGATCAAACTGCTCTCCGGAAGCGGTCAGCCGGATGGAAATATCCCCCAGCCTTTTTGACACGGTGATGGAGAGCTTCGCCTGCTTTGGCGCATGGCTGATCAGCTTCACCATGGACTCCTCCGCCGCCAGCATCGCCTGATTCACTGCTTCTGGTTTTAATCTGAAGCCCTGCAGCGCGGCCTGGACATAGTCCAGACCCTCCGCTACGGAACTATTTTCTGCCGGGATCTTTTTACTCTCCATCCCATGTTCCTCCCTGATTGTGCTTGCTGCAACCTGCTACTTTATCCTCAATTGGAGCACGTTCATTCCATGATCCCCGCATACTCCGCAGTATTCGATTCCGGAAACTGCGTTTTTCACCAGTGCTACCGACAGCTCATCGCCTTCGGCAAGCGGATCAAAGGGAGCGCCGTTATACTGAATCCGCATTTCAACAGTCCCTGACTCTTCCGAGTATTCACTCACAATCTTCATCTGCAGCTCCTGCGGCAGCCTCGGAACGAGAACCTGCACACACAGCTCTTCAAATACCACCTGCATATGGTAGATTGTTTTCTGGCTAATCATATGCTTTCGTCCAAATTCCTCCATCCGGCTGCTGATGCCGATAAAATCAAAATCTCTGGACGTAATGTTTTCCTCCTGCACCTTCAGACGGCGGACAAACAGCCTGGTCCGTTCCCTCCTTGGGTGTTCAAAAATCTGCTCCGGCGTCCCGTCCTCATAGATCTCGCCCTGGTCCATATAGAAGATTCGGGTAGACACATCCCTTGCAAACTTCATCTCATGCGTCACGATCATCATTGTGAGTCCTTTTCGCGCAAGACTGCGAATGACGGCCAGGACTTCCCCTACCATCGTAGGATCAAGCGCACTCGTTGGCTCGTCAAAAAGCACAATCTCCGGATCCATAGACAGCGTTCTCGCTATGGCGACGCGCTGCTTCTGCCCACCCGAGAGCTCATCCGGCCATGCAGTGGCCTTATCCGCCAGCCCGACCATACGCAGCAGCTCCATTCCTCGCTCGTATGCATCCTGCCGCGGCCGGTGCAGCAGGTCCACCTGTCCCGCCATGATATTTTCGATGACCGTCATATGGGAAAACAGATTAAAGCTCTGAAATACCATTCCCATTTTCTGCCGCACCAGATTTATTTTGCACTTTTTATCTGTAATGGCCATCCCATCCACGATAATTTCCCCGCTGGTAGGCGTCTCCAGGCGGTTGATACACCGAAGCAGCGTCGATTTTCCTGTGCCGGAGGGGCCAATGACCGATATCACCTCTCCCTTTCCGATCTCAGTACTGACGTCCTTCAGCGGTGTCACACCAGAATATTCCTTGCGCAGATGCCGGATTGTGATCATTGCATTGTCACCCCCTTTATCACTCTTTTTCTCCGCTTCGGATCAACTCGCCGCTCGATGAGCGAAAGTACCATCGTCAGCAGGTTTGCAATCACAAAATAGATCACTGCCGTGATAATCAGCGGGAAAAACGCGTCCATGGTGCGTGAACGGATAATATCGGATACCTTCGTCAGATCCTGCACCGCAATGTAGCCGACAATCGAAGTCATTTTCACCATGGAAATAAATTCCCCCTTCAGCACCGGAAGGAAATGTTTTGCTGCCTGTGGGAAAACGATTTTCCAGAAGGTCTGCACTCTCGTGTAGCCCATTGCATAGGCCGCTTCGGACTGTCCCGCATCCACCGCGTCAATGCCGCTGCGCATCATTTCTGAGGTGTACGCGCCAAAATTAATGGAAAAGCCAACGACAGACACTGCAATCGCCGAGATGTCAATGCTTCCGAAAATGATATAGTACAGAATCATTAGAAATACGACGATCGGCATTCCCTGGATGATGCGGACAAACATCCCGGTAATGATCTGCGACGGTCTGTTTTTCATCCTCCGGAGCATACAGAGTCCGAAGCCCAGAAGAAGACCGATGACACCGGAAAGTACAGAAATCAAAAGTGTGACGCCCAAGCCGTCCAAAATCAGTCTCCAGCGCCCTTCTACAAGGAACGTGCCGCGAAAGCTGTCCGCAAGCCTGGTCCACATGTTCCCCTCCTCCACAACAGCCGCCGTCGATTCCACGACAAAAACCACCGCGCCGTCATAATACGGAACCGAGAAATCGACATTCTTTTTCCGCTCCTCTGTAATATCCATACATCCGCTGACCACATCAGCCTTGCCGCTTTGAATTGCCGGAATCAGAGAGTCGAAATTGCAGACCGTCATCTCCAACTTCACATCAAGCTCCCTTGCAATCATCAGGACAAGATCCAGATCATACCCGGCGCTCTCCCCGCCATTTCCGATATAGCACATCGGACTGTAGGTCGCATCATGATAGTATCGGATCGTACCATTCTCTCCGGGCCAGTCCTGAGTGATCAGGACCTTTTTGCTTTCGTCTGCACCCATCCATTTTTCCTTGAGCGCATCAAGCGTTCCATCCTCCCGGAACTGTTCGATCACCGGGTCAAACTTTGCGGTAAGCGGACTTCCCTTTGGAAACGCGATCCCATACTCCACCGTCATGACAGCCTCCGGGACAATCGCCAGACCCGTGTTCGCATGGACAGCCAGCTCCGCAACAGGTTCATCCAAAGAGGCTGCCTCCACCCGTCCGGCATCCAGTGCTGCCAGCATGTCTGTGTAGGCACTGAAATACGCATACTCATTCTTCGTATCCATCGCTTCATCCAGCAGCAAGTCAAAGCCGGAATCCGCGAGAACCGCAATCTTTTTCCCCTTTAGTTCTTCTACTGTCTGATATCTGGCCGTATTTTCCTCTGTCTTGCCTGCTGCCTCCTGCGCCCGAACCTCCATGCCCGGACGAAACAAACTTAACAATACCAAGGCCAGAAACAGACCGGACAGATAACTGCTTATTTTCTTCATATACCTCCTTTCCCCTGCTGCGATAATACATCCACTCCGATAACTCCTTCTCCGTTACCGCCCGGTCATTGCCGCATCGTAGCCCTTCTTCACCGTCAGAATATTTTTCCCGCCCTCATACTGATACTCCACCAGATCCATCGATTTCTTTACCATCAGAATCCCGAGACCGCCGATTTCGCGTTCCTCTGCCGAAAGCGTGATATCCGCATCCTCCTTCTCGAGTGGATTAAACGGAACACCCTCATCCAGAAACTGGAGCACAACATGCGGCGGATTGCCGCCCGCTTCGCATCGCACCGTAGCCTCCCCGACCCCCGGCCGGTACGCGTAATGAGCGATATTCACGTAAATTTCTTCCACTGCGATCTCGATCTGCATCCGGGCCTTTGCCGGACACCCGGCCTCCTCCATCTGCTCCGCGACAAATGCCTGCACCCGTTCCAGATTTTCCAGGGACGCGGTAAGTGTCAGTTCCCTCATACTGTCTCTCCTTTCTATCCCCGCTTACCAGAAGCCGCGCGTTACCCGGAACACAGCCTCTGCCCTCCGGGAGCCGCGCAATACCTGATACGCAGCCTTCACTTACCAGAAACCCTGCAGGGACTGGTAAGTTGCCTTCGCCTCGGTATCTGTCATGCTGCTGATATAGTCCACTACCATCAGAAAACGGAGATACAGGTCAAAAGCCCGGTCCCCCGTCCGTGACCTCTGGTAATCCTCCCTGCATTTTTCCGGGATATAGAGCAGATAATTCTTCTCGACCCTTCCCATCCGTTCTTCCTCCGCTCCCGTGTCCCAGTACAGCACGGCAGGAATAAACTTTCCAAGAAGCGAACTGATAATCTCCTGTCCGGACAGTTCCAGCTCCAGCCGTTCCCGGTAGGGATACGTATAGGTTTTCATAATCTTCCGGAAAATACCGGTTGTGAAGACATACCACCCATCGTCCAGAAGCTCTCTTTGATACGTGCCATCCATGATCTGCGTGTAATGATTGAAGAATGCAAAGGCAGCGGCATAGATCAGCCAGTTCTTTACGTACTCCAGCCAGCCAAAAAATGCATACCTCCTGCTCTCTTCTTCGTATTTGTCTTTCAGCCGCTTTTTCAGATTGTTCAGTATCCCGGACGTAGCCATCCGCGAAAGCTCATGGAATTCGCTCCCGGATTCCGGAATCTCCTTCAGCTCCTTTTCGAAAAACGTGACCACCGTATCCACGGAAAAAAGCTTCCGCTGCACCGAATCCTCCATATCAGAGATCAGATACGCAATATCGTCCGCTGCCTCCAGCAGATACGTCAGCGGATACCGTGCATGCCCCTCAATCCCAGCCTCCTGCCGGATCTCCTCAAATTTCTCTTTGTCCGCCAGAAAATATCCAAACTTGTGTACCCGGACATCGCTGCTCTTCCGATCACTCTGTGTGGAGGCCACCGGATATTTGACCAGCGTATTGATCGTCGCAAACGTTACATTGATTTCCCCGCGTCCGGGGCACCGCGCCGCCTTCAGCAGAAACCGGAGCGCCTGCGCGTTCCCCTCAAAATTCGTCAGGTCCTGCTTCATCTGCTCTGTCAGCACCTCCCGGACCGGCTTCTCAAAAAATGTAAACGTGTCGCGTTCAAAGGAGCGCCGGAACCAGTCGCCGATGGAGGACTCTCCGAAATGTCCAAACGGCGGATTGCCAAGGTCATGCAGAAGCCCTGCCGCCGAGAGAATTCCGGAAAACCTGCGGGCATACAGTTCCGTTTTGTCTCCGAAATCCACTCCGTTTTTTTCTGTTTTTTGATTGCAGGCAATCATTGCGCCAAGCTGCCTGCTGATCGAAGATACCTCAAGCGAATGTGTCAACCGCGTCCGGAATGCGCCTCCGCGGACCAGCGGGAAAAGCTGTGTTTTATTTTGAAGGTTGCGAAACATCTCACTTGATATGATCTCCCGGTAGTCCTTCTCAAAATCATCCACCGGGTACGCTGCCCAGGAGGACGGTCCGGTTTCCCTCGGTATCTGTGTTTTCGACGTCAACAGTCTCTCCCAGTCCATCTATACGTCCCTGTCCCTTCCTGTTATCCTAAGCGCCAGCATCGTGATATCATCAAACTGCGGTGCGTCTCCGACAAAGGCATCAATGTCCTGCTTCATAGTAGCCAGCAGCTCCTTTGGCGTACCGTCCGGCTTGCGGTTCAACGCGCACAGCAGCCGCTCTGTCCCAAACAGCTCGTTGTCCGCGTTTGTCGCTTCCGCCACGCCGTCCGTATACACAAACAGCGTATCCCCTTCCTTCAGGAAAAGCTCATATTCCCGGTAGCGCGTATGTTCCATTCCGGCAAGCACAAATCCATGGCGGTCCTTATACAGCTCGAATGTACCGCCCGCCCTGCAGATTGCCGGATATTCATGGCCTGCATTCGCCGCCGTCAGCTTCCCGGTCGAGATCTCATAGACGGCAAGCCAAACCGTGACGAACATCTCCGCCTCATTATTCTCGCAGAGCTGGTCATTGACAAGCTCCAGGACTTTCCCGGGCGAGTCGTTGATCATCGCCTGATTTTTCAGCAGTGTTTTGGAAATTACCATGAACAGGGCCGCCGGGACTCCCTTGCCGGACACGTCCGCCATGACAAGTCCCAGATGGTCTTCATCGATCAGGAAGAAGTCATAGAAATCTCCTCCGACTTCCTTCGCCGGATTCATCGACGCATAAATATCAAACTCATCCCGGTCCGGAAACGGCGGGAAAATGCAGGGCAGCATAGAAGCCTGGATCTGCGTCGCCACATTCAGCTCCGCTCCGATCCGCTCCTTTTCCGCTGTGACCGCCGTCAGATTCTGCACATACTGCTCGATGTCGCCCTCCATTTTACTGATCGCCCTTGCCAGCACTCCGATCTCATCCTTTTTCTGGATGGAGAGCAGCGTCTCGGACGGAAGGTTGCTGTCGGCAAAGCGCTTTGCCTCCTCCGTGACTGCAAGAATCGGCGCAATCATCTCCCGGTTTAAAAATGCACTGTAAAGAATCAGGAAAACGCCCACTGCCACAATCGTGCCGAGCACCACATGCATCACATACTGATCCCGTGCAGCCTGCAGTCTCGTCATCGCCTTTTCGACGCCAAGAATTGCCGTGATCGCCCCGCTGGAATCATAGACCGGCAGCCCTGCCGTCGTATGCGCTCCGGATTCCTCCGAATAGGAATACAGATATTCTGTGGCGCGCTCGCCTTTTGTGATAATATTTTTTACGTTATTCACGTATTTTTCATCTACACCAAGCGCCGTGTAGCCCAGCTCATACCGGTCATAGCCCGTTGAGGAATTGACAGAATCATAAATATACGTAAGTGTCCGGTAATCCTCCGTGT
The DNA here is from genome assembly GCA_002491565.1 of Lachnospiraceae bacterium UBA7160. Taxonomy (GTDB): domain Bacteria; phylum Bacillota; class Clostridia; order Lachnospirales; family Lachnospiraceae; genus Choladousia. Next base: position 21,691 of record DKWE01000127.1, read on the forward strand.
CCACCTTCGCCACATAGATGAACGTAGCTCCCGTTGAATCCACCAGCGCATCCAGCCGCTTTTCAATTTCTCTGTACGCTGCGTCTGTTTTCCCTGTCGCCAGGTACTCCCCGAATTTGTCCGGGTTCAGATACGTGCGTGCCGTCTCCGCAATCTCATACGCGCTGTCATTATACTGCTGCTCCAATACCGCAGTGAATTCCCGGTATCCGATCACGCTGGTGACAATTCCAAGCAAAACACTCAGTACAATGACCGCAGCTGCCAGCTTACCGGTAAGCCCGGTCAGTTTCTCCCTCATCTTCCGCTCCCTCCGTACTCTCCCTGGCTTAAAGCCGCAAAAAAGCTCTTTTTCTCCTCCGTATCCAGAATCCGAAGCAGCTTATTCTGCCCTATGGGAATCCCCTTTGCGGACAGATACTTCTCATACCTCGCAAAGCTTCCTGCAGGCAGACAGCGAATCCGCAGCCCGCCGATCTCATTCAGCCTCCGGCAGCCTGCGTACTCGCAGTTTGCCTCACAGAAGCACCGTTCCAGAACACGTTCCCCGTCTGCAATCTGTTTGCAACCGCATTCCAGATAGACCAGATAGCGCGGTCCGCCCGTCAGCTCCTCCTGCACGCAGAAGCCTTTCACCTCCACACCGGTCGCGGCTGAAAACCGACGCACTGCTTCCTCGAGCTGCTGCACATTATACTTTTCCCCCGCGAGATTTAAGACCTGGTTTTTCCGGTAACAGAATTTTACGACCGGAAGCTGCCCATACCAGTCTGTCACCTCCAGCACGTCTCCCATGCGGTAACGGTACAGCCCGCTGCGGCTCGTAAACAGAAATTCGTAGCGTTCTCCGGTGCGCAGCTCCGTTATGCCAAGTGTCGTTTCCCCGTTCTCCGGCTCTCTGTCTGCAGGCAAAAATTCAAAAAAACCGCTGTCAGGAATGAGGATGTAGGAATCCGGTTCATTGATCCTCCGGGAGACCGCAAAAATTCCCTCAGAAGCCGCATAGTCATAATAGTGAATCGGGATTTTTCCGGCGAATTCCCTCATGCGCTCCGTATAATAGGAAAAATGTTCGCCGCCGATTGCCAGAATGTAGCGCACCTCTGGCCACAGCTTTTCGATCAGTCCCTGCTGCAGTTCCTCCCTGTGAAGCCTTCGCAGCTCCTTCGCGCGCACCGGGTCCGGCAAGAGCCGTTCCCGGACGAATGTCCGCCACCGTTCTCCGATCACAATATGCTCATCGACCGTGCCGTACTCCATATCCCGCAGCAGAAGCTCCCAGTTATCACAGATATACTGCATCGTGCCGGCCACACGGCTGATAAAGACGCCGTGAATGGCGCGCAGTCCGCGTTCTGCCAGGGCAAAACGCACTTTGACATAGGTCAGATCCTCCAGCGTATCCGGAAAAAGCACCTCCTTCGGAACGCAGTAGTCCGACGCGTCGAACGCGCCGTCGCGGTCCAGCCACTGGTAGTAGGAGCCGGATCGTATTCCGTTCATTCTCCCATCCGGCATCACCGTTTTCGCAAATTCCCCGATCTGGAAAATCTTTCCAAACACCTCTTCCCCGGGAAGCTCTCTGTAGTATTCCTTTACCATTCCGAAAATGATCCCATACGCATAGAGGGCAAAGACCGTAAATTCCTCCTCCGTCAGCGGCACATACTTCATCTCTCCGGTACTGCCTGAGCTGACACAGAAATACACAACCGGCCGTCTTGTTAGTACGTTTTCTTGTCCTTCTATCATCCTGGCAATCCAGGCTTCGTAATCCGGATACTCTGTCACCGGCACCCGCTTTCGATACGCATCGGATGAGAATACCTCTGCAAAGCTGTATTTTCTCCCGTATTCGGTATCTCTGTTTTCACGCAGAATCTCCTGGAGCAGCTTCTCCTGCACCAGTTCCGCCTGATCTGCCGTCTCCCTCAGACGCGCAAGCGCCATCTCGCCCAGCTTTGCATAATCTGTCTTCATTTCCAGCTCCTATTTCGTTACAATTCAACCCTTCCCATTTTTTGTTCAACGATGCAAAAATAGTTACACAGCGCCCTTATTCCCATTTTTTGCATCGCTGAGCTGTTATATCAGTATCCGCAGCGTATTGGTCCCGAAGGTCCTCAGATACTGCGTCTCTTTCACCAGGGAGTCAATCATCCGAATCCCCATGAAACGGTCCTCCTGCTCCCCATCGCTGGCCCGAAACGGGTCAAATGCAGTGCCGCTGTAACGGATTCGTATCCCGATCTCCCCCTGCAGCGCGAATACACGGAGGTCAAACTCCACGGCTCCCTCTCTGTTTTCCTGCGCGATCACCGTCAGGATTTCTTCCAGTGCGAGGCTGATCCGCATCGTCTGCTTTGGCAGCATTCCATTTTTCTCGCAGAATTGTGTGATCCTGCTGCTTGCATCGCAGATCGCCTCGTCGCTGTCTGCGACGGAAAAATTGATCACATTCCCACTCTCTTCCAGCGCGCAGTCCATCAACAGAAAACGGGAATACCCCGCAGTGCGCCTGTGGTACAGCTCTGCCGCCGCAAGCCACACAACCGATGTCAGCAGTTCCCCCAGCACGAGGAACCACCACGGATTCTGCCCATGGCGCGTCAAAAGCCAAAGGCTCATGCACGGCATCAAAAAGGTGCGCAGCAAAATCATCCCATTGGACCACAGAATGCGGCCCGATACATTGTAATATCCCGACAGCACGCTGTTCAAAAGTCCCGGAAACAGGCTAAGTGACAGCGAGAGCATGGCAAAACCAAGAGAAACCGGCAGCGCATACAGCCATGCAATGAGGTCTGCGCCTGCAAGGATCACACCAGAAAACAGTGCGCAGTATGCGGCCCCGCTTCTGAGCTCCCGCCGCACGAGAATCCGGACACTGCCGTTGTCATGCTCTCCGCTGCAGATGCCAAGCATCGCGGAGGCAGCCTGCGGTACCCCGCCTGTCACACTCTCGGAAAACGCGCTGATGCAATTCACCGCCGTAAAAGCCGCTACCAGCGTACTGCCTCCGCTCTGCAGCAGCAGGCTGTTAATAACCGTCACGCGCAGCGTCTGAAACAAGTTATTCATCGCTGAGGGGCTGCCTGCCTGCGCGATCCTGCGCCAGGAAATTTCGCCATCTCCGAGCAGAAATCCAAACCGGAAGCTGCTCTTTTTATCACACAGCAGGACAAAGCCCAGCGCTGCCGCCGCTGCCGTGGCAATGACGCTCGCAAGTCCCGCTCCAAAGACGCCCAGATCCAGCACATACAGAAAAATCAGATCCAGCACGACATTGCCGGCTCCCATCACTGCCATCATCACCGTAACCCAACGGTTTCTGCCGTCGAGCCGCAGGAACCAGAACGGGATATAGATCAGTATTTTCGGAAGTGCGCCGGCCAGCGTAATCCCGGCATATTCTGCCGTCAGTGCCATCACGGAAGCACCGCCTGCGTATCCTCCTTCCAGAGCTGCTGCTGACGTACCGTCCGCAACCTCTGCCGATGCTGCCCCGCCGCACAGAAAGCTGCTCAGAGGCTTTATACACACCAGCCCTGCCGCCGTGATCGCCAAAGAAACAAGGACACACCATGCAATCGCCATCTGATACAGCTTCTGTGCCTGCTCCTGATTTCCGCTGCCAATGGCCGCCGACGCACAGATCGCTGTACCCGATACGAGAAAAGAACCGGCGATGCAGAGCACCAGATAAACCGGCAGGCTGAAGCTGATCGCTGCCAGCGCATCCGCGCCAAGCCTTTGTCCCACCAGAATCCCATCTGCCAGGATATTCAGGCTTCCGCTCAGGACAGACAGCATGCACGGGATCACCGCTTTCTGATATGCTTTTTTCAGAAACTGCTCATTTTGCTCCAGATATCCCATCTCAACCCTTTTCCACCGTCAGGATATCCAGAAATCCTGTCACCTCAAACACCTCCATGACCATCTCATTCGCATGACGGATGACCATGGTTCCCTTCTTCGCATTCATCTTTTTCTGTGTGCCAAGAAGCACCCGCAGACCTGCGCTCGATATGTAATTCAGCTTCTCAAACTCTAAAATCAAATGCTCCACATCTCCAAGCTGCCCTCCAAGAGCCTTCTCAAGCTCCGGCGCGGAAGTCGTATCCAGCCTTCCCTCCAGTGTCACTGTCAATTCTGCCCCCTGTGCTGTAAGCTTCATTTCCATATCTGTCTTCTCCTTTTCATCCTATAGAATCCACCCGCTCCAGCAATTCTGCCAGGTGCTTTCTGCAGGTCTCAACCCGTTTTCTTCCGCTCGGCGTATCCTGTTCTTTCCGGCGGAACGTCCGCTGCAGCAGTCTCACGTAACCGATCAGCATCGCCCGGTCCGCAATATAGGAAAGCTTCTCTTTGTCGTCCGTCTCATAATAAAAGCGCAGCGTTTTCTCCCAGATCTGCACAGCAGTCTCGTAGGGAATGCCAAGGAACCGCATCGAGTCTCCGTGGTCGTTTTCAGAAAACCCTATATAAGTCAGAAAATTGAATGCAAACTCAAAGATCGGAGCTCCTTTGCTTAAGGTATCCATATCGATGAGAAGCACCTCCCCATTCTGCTGCATCATATTCTTAATATGATAATCTCCATGGAGCATGTAGCGTCCCTCCGGGATACCGTCAATCAGCCGGTGCAGCTTCTGGTACTGTTCCTGCGGCAGATCATCCTTCAGGTACTCCACCCACTCAAGAACAATCGTTTTCACCTCCGGCACAACACCGGGGGAAACCTCCGTACTGTGAATCTTTTTCAGAATCTCAACGCTGGTATGAATATACTCGTCAAGCTTCTCCGGATTCGCTGCAATCAGTTCTGCAAACGACTCGGCATTCAGCAATTCAAATACGGAGCCATAGCTGTTCCCCACCTTCACGACATCATAGGGAATTGCTGTCGGGATCCCCAGAACAAAAGCAGTACGCGCAAGCTCGCGCTCACGCCGGATATCCGCCAGACTGTCCGGATTGCGGTATACCTTTACGATTGTGTCCTCATTGAGACGATACACCGTCCCGTTCGCTCCCTGCCCGATCGCCTTACACCCATCCACCGACAGATGGCGGTACGCCTTTTCGATCTGCATCATATCCGTAAATCCGGTCATGTCGAAGATCTCATAGACCTCGGAAGATGCATTCACGATCTTCAGTCCGGACTCCAGCTTTCTCAAACGCAGGATCACGCGAAGCCCGGCGCTCGATATGTATTCCAGCTTCTGTATGTCAAGAACCGTTTTTTCATGATGATTCCCGCCAAGAAGCGCCATTATTCTCTGTTCGGTCTCTGCCGAATTGGCGGAGTCGATCCTGCCCTCCAGTCTGACCGTCAAAGTGCCATTTTCCAGCTGCCCTTCCACATTCATCTTGTTCACCTTCATTCCTTTCTGCCATTGTATATATCTTGTTTATTATAGCCCGCTAAATAATCCTGAACAATATCTCCTGCGTGAACAGCACTTTTTCTGCGTGAATGGTCTATATTCTCTGGACAGGTCATGCTATAATAAGACATAGTATGCTATTAAATCAAATACCCCGCTGCAAGCAACGGAGTATCAAGCTTGAGCGCTGCAGAGCAGCGGGGTATTTTACCCTCGCGGCAGTCGCCAAATATCCATGCAAGCATGGCTACTT
>DKWE01000076.1:0-41772 GCA_002491565.1 Lachnospiraceae bacterium UBA7160
CCGGTCTTTTCCGAGGTGATCAGGGTTCCGGCCATGCGGTACTCGGTCGTGGTTCCGGCCACTACCTTCTTCACGCGTGCGCCTGTGTGGTCGTAATAGTACTGGATGCTCTTGCCGTTGTTTACCCCGGTGAGCTTTCTTCCCTGCGTCCACGTATACGTCGTGCTGCCCTTCTTCGTCATGTTGCCGCAGGCGTCGTACGTCATCGCGGTGCCGCCCCAGGTCAGGAGCTGGTCCTTCCACTTGCCATCGAACGTGCCGGCCGTTGTCTTCACCGCCGTAGCCGGGAGCGTCCCGGTCGTGTACGCGTATTCCTTCTCCTCCACCAGGTTGCCGCCCACGTCGTAGCGGTAGGTGATCGTTTTGTTCAGCACAGCATTGTTTTCACGCACCAGCTGGTTCAGCCCGTCGTAGACGTAGGTGTTCGTCTTCCCGCCTGCTGTGATGCTGGTGATGTTGCCGTTGTTGTCGTAGGCATACTCCGTCCGGTTCGTCCCGTTCACAATGGCTTTCGGGAGGCCCACACGGTTCTTGCCGGAATCCGGGTATTCGTATCCAACATGGAAGATTGCCGCGGAATCCTTTTTCCAGTCCTGCGCCGATACGCGCCCCCACGCGTCATAGGCGGTTGCCCGGCTTACCGTGCCCGCGCTCGCCACGATCTTTGTCTCGGATTCCCGGCTGTCCTTGTCGTAGGCGTACCGGATGCCTGTGTGCTCCCCGGCTGTCTCGTAGCGCAGGCGTGTCATGTTGTTGTTTGCGTCGTAGGTGTACTGGGACGCGCAGCCCTTCTCATCCTCTACGCGCATCAGGCGGCCGAGGAAATCATAGGACAGGGTGTAGGTCTTGCCCGCGATGTGGTCTGTCACGCGGTAGAGGTTGCCCTCCGTGTCATACACATAGCTGCGCAGCTTCTGCTCTGTCTTCGACGCGGCGCTGTAACAGTACTCCGTCACCGGACGGTCCTGGGTGTCATAGACGTACCGGATAAAGTCGCCGTTCCCGTAGGTCAGCTTCGTGAGGTTCCCGTTTTTCTCCGCGTATTCGTACGATGCGAGCGCACTGCCTGCCACCGACACGCTCTTCGTGTTGCCGAAGCCGTCGTACGCAAAGCCGTACTGGAAGCCGTTGTGCGTCACTGAGGTCAGTCTGTCCTTCGTGTAGCCGTACTTTGCCCGTACCTCCTGCTCCGTGCCTCCGAGCGTTACCATCTGGGCGGCATCCGTCAGGCGGCCCAGCGTGTCGTACGCGTACCAGACCTGGTTCTTGTTTGCATCCGCTACGCTGACGACGAGGTCCTTTTCCGTGTTCCAGGAATAGTAGGTGGTGCACCCCCGCGCGTCCTTCACGGAGCTCACATGGTTCTTGTCCGCCGTGAACGTCCGGCTCATCCAGGTCCCGTCCGTCTCGTCCGCTTTTGAGGCTGCGCCGCTTTTCACCACATTTCCCTTCTCATCATAGCTCAGCTTATAGACCATGCCTTCCGCCGAGGTCCCCTTTGTCACGTTGTGGCTACTATCGTACTCATACGTAAATTTGTTGCCCCGCGCGTCCGTCATCCCCGTCAGGTCCTGGCTGCTGCTGTACTCGAATTTCTGCGTCTGCTTCTGCGCGTCCGTGACGGAGACCACGTTGTTGTCCTTGTCGTACACGTAGGTCTGGCCGTACTCCTCCCGGAACAGGGACAGGCCGTCAAAGAACGCAAGGTTCGCGTTGTGGCAGTACGTGTAGGAGATCCGGATGCTGGTGTAGTCCTCCTTTGCCACGTACACATCGCTCAGGAACTGCCAGTCCAGGATGTCCGGGCTGAAGTTTGTATAGTGCGTGTCGTTCCCGGAAGCTCCGACGAAGACTACCTCCACGCCAAAGCGGCGGCTCTTGTCATTGTCCGTCTCCGGCAGCGCATGGCCGCGGCCCCAAGCATTGACCATGTAGGTGTCGCCCTTCTTCCCGGCCAGGTCCAGCGTCTTTGTCAGCTTCTTGTCCTTTTCCGGGTCTCCCTGAAACTTATAGATATGCGTGTCCAGGCCGCCGACTTTTTCCGTAAATTTCTCTGTGGACAGCCCGTCATATAGTACATCCTCCGTTATGGACAGGTGCGCAACAGGGATGTAGCCAAAAGTCTGGCCCGCGCTGATCCCGTACCACTTCGTCCCGTCCTTTTTCAGCACAATTCCCCTCAGTACCTGCGCGCTGTCCTTCTTCAGGGTTGACAGCACGGTGGCCTGGGAAGATGGTTCCTGGTACAGCCTCTGGTCCATCGTCAGCCTGCCCTCTGCAGCGTTTCTTGCCAGATGCATCACGGATTCCTCCGGGATGTAGCCGGCATAGCGGATGCTGTTCCCGTAGCACACTGCCGCGTACCGCCATTTCTTGCCGTTTGCATCTGTTTTTACGGAACTGCGCATGGCGAGCCTGGTCCCCTGGGCGAGCGAGTACAGCACCACGGTACCCGTGTCGGAATACGTCGACCGCAGTACTGCACCTGAGACAGCTACAACGCCTTCCTCAAATCCGGCTCCCCCTGCCGCATATGGCGCCGCCGCATCCTGTTTGAGGTAGCCGGTCTGTCCGCCGGAGGTCTTTGCGTGGTACCACATAGTCTTCGCACTGTCACGGTACAGATTCATCGAAGACAGATGCGTCCCCTTTGACAGCGTGGCCACTGCCGTCGAGGCGGTATCCGGCTTCTGGTACAGGGATGCGGACGCAGCAGTCACTGTGATGCCGCACTGCGCCGCGCGGTACTGCGCTGTCCCGGCTGTTGTCAGCATGTCCTCCGGAGTCGTCCCCGCGCCTGCATAGCCGGAGATTGTGCCGAGGTGGAAGTCCCCGTTGTCCACAAGGCTGCACCGGCCCGGGGTCCCGCCCGGCTCAAGCTGCGCCAGGTCCGCATAGAGGCTTCCCTTGACTTTGTTCAGGTACACGATGGCGCGGAGTGTGTCGCTCGTCGAATCTGCCGGGAGCTCATACGTCACCGCCAGCCTCACGAACCCGGACGTGCTCTGCTCCAGGTGCCAGCTTTCCTTCCAGACCGGGCTGCCCTCCTTATCCATCCCTTTCAGCCGGATGCATGCGTAGCCGCCGCTTCCGACGGATGTGATATCCGCACGGACATATGCGGAAAACGTGTAGGTATTGCCCTTCTTTACCTTGACGTCCTGGTACCAGGAGCCGCTCCCTGCTGTGTCCGCGCCGGTGATGCACAGGGAACGTGTTCCCAGCTTCGCGTAGCTGGCGTTTGTGTTGATGGTGCACGTGACCTGTGACGCGCCCGGCACGCTGCTCTTCCAGCCGCAGGTCTTTGCCTGGATCATCGGGTCCTTCAGGAGCTGCACGACGTTGCTCTGGAGCTTCGTCTCGTTCTCAAGGCAGTTCACATGGTTCCCGCTGCGGTTGTATTTTCCGCTCGCCGCATGGCCAAAACCGTCATGGATGTGGATCAGGTTGCCGTTGTTGTTGAAGCGGTAGATCTCCGCGCGGCCTTTGTTGTCCTTGTACTTCGTGCTGTTGTAGCCGTAGGTGAGGGCGAGGCTGTTGCCGGCGGCGCCGTCTGCATACTCCGCGATTCCGCTCACCCGGTACGGGCTTTTCGGGCTGTACGAGTAGCGCAGCTCATAGCCGTCGATATTCTTCGCGCTGGTCAGCATCTTCCGGGAGTTGTACGCATAGGTAACTTTTTCGCCGTCCACATCGGTGATCGCCGTCAGCTTTCCGTCCGTGTAGGTGAAGCTCTTCACCTGTCCGGAGGGTGATTTCACTGACAGCAGGTGGTTCGCGTTCCCGTTGGCGTCCTTGTCATAGGTGAGCGTCGTCACCCTTCCCGCGCCGTCGGTCAGCTTGCTGATTCTCTTGCCGGAGTAGGTGATGGCCAGCTTGTTCCCGTTGTTGTCCTTCATCTGGATCAGGTAGCCGTTCTTATTGAAGACCAGCTGGTTGTTTTCCTTATCTTTGATCACAAACGGCTCCGCGCTCGTCTCTCCATTGACGATCAGTGTCAGGTCCTTGCCGGTCTCGTCCTTCCACAGCTTCTTTTCGCTGTCGTAGTAGAAGTAGCACTGGGTGCCGTCCGCGTCGGTGTGCTGGTAATAATCCGTGCCGCTGATGGCTTTCTTGACCAGGCGCTGGTGGTAATTCAGGCGGAACCCATATCCATAGCCGATGTCCTCGCTGCAGTCGTTCGTGTTGTATACGTGGGACAGGTTCACCGGCATCAGGCTGCCGCCCATTGACAGGGTGTCGTGCACCAGAATCAGGTTGCCGTTGTAGTCATTTACGTGGATGTCTCCGGCACGCCCTGCACTCTGTGTGTGATAGGTCCAGTAGTCTTCCAGACCGGAATAATTCATGTAGGTGATGTCTATGTGCGGGCGCATATCCTGATATCCATCGTGGCAGTCCGAGGACAGGAACTCTGTGTAGCCGGACAGCTCGTGCGGGTCCTTGATCATCAGGCCGTAGTTGCCGCCGTTGATGTACCAGTTCTTAACCAGGTTTGTGATGTCGAGCGTGATGTATTTCTGCTTGTCCCCGGTGTATTTGATGATGTCCTCCACGGTATCGTCGTACAGCGGGCGGTTGTTCCAGGTCAGCGTCTTTGCCGACCAGCTCTGCAGCACCTTGTGCACCTCTACGCTGCGGGACGTGCCGGTCTCCGCAAGTGACACGAGCACGAGGCGGGCATTTACGATCATGTCCCCGGTCTTCAGCGTCGGAAGGGTGAATTTCAGAAAGCTGCGCTGGATGTTGTCCCCGCCTTTTGTCTTGAGCAGGATGCTTGTCTCGTACGTGGTGCCGAAGTTCAGGTTGTCCACATGGGAATCCTCGATGTCGGCAAGCTTTTTTGAGGTCGTTGTCACCGGGTCGATGACGACCGGGTACTGGCGATCTGCGGCGCAAAGCCAGGCGCTGTCGGGGATGAGGGTGATGCGGCAGGCTGTGTGGGAGACGCTCTGTGCGGTCTCTGCTGAACCGGACTGGTCTGCTTCTGCATCCGGAGGGATTCTCTCCAGGATAATCCCGAGCGCCTCTGATCTTGCTCCTGCCGCATCCTGCATCAGCGGTGCACTGAAACAGAATACTTCTTCTCCTGTCTCATCCCGGAATTCGACCCGGCCATCTTCCTGTACCGCAGTCAGGTTCTCTGTGTGATACAGGAAGGAAAGTGCTTCCGGTACGTGTTCTTTGTCTTTCAGGATGATATTTTCTTTTACGGATTCGCCAAATGCGCGGTACTGGGCATCCATCCCCGGGAGGATCTCCGGATAGCGGAGCTTATGTTCCCCGTCGGCCACGGCTTCTGTGTCTGCCGCGTTTTCCAGTCTCCATGAAATGCGGTGGGTATCCTTTGCCAGCGTTACTGCTGCGTGCGCGTCTGCATGGCGGGCGAACCGTACCTGCCAGCTGCCCTTTTTGTTGAGAAAACCAGGGGCGGTTGTGACGGATGCTGCGGATCCCGCTGCCGTATCTGCAGTGAGGGCATCTTTTGCCGTGCCTGCATGCTCTGCGGCGGTATCCTCTGTCGTGACGGTCTCTTCTGTCAGGCTGTCATCCATATCTGTCCAGCTGCCGTCCTCGTCCTGATAGTGCACCGGGTCGAAATAGATTTCCGTAGTCATGGAATGGTCCCGGTTTTCAAAGGTTTTTGTATTGCGTGTTCTTCTTTCTCTCAGTTCTGTTCGTTCCTGTTTCATGTTTGTTTCCTCCGATTCTGTTTTTGATTTTGACTCTGATTCTCTTTCTGTTTCCGGCGCTGCCTCCGCTCCCGGCACTGTCAGAATTTTCTTTTCTGTGTTCATACGGATTCTCCTTTTCCTGGTTCTGTCTTTGGTTTCTTTTTGTGTCCTCTCTTCTGCAGTTCCTGGTTCTCTGTGCCGCGTTCCGACTATCCGCCACGGCGGGCTATTCTGCCGTGCTGTTGTCCTCTTGGCCTGCCCGCCACGGCGGGCTATTCTACTTAGCTGTCTCCCTGGAAACTGTATCCAAAGCGATGGGCTATCCTCTTAGCTGTCATCCTTCGGTGCTGTCAGAAGGTTCCGGATATGCTGAACTTCGTCCTTCACATCATCCAGAATTTCAAACCTGGCGGTCAGCTCTTCCAGCAGATTCTGGTAGCGCTCCTCGCGCTCGCTCTGGCGCTTGTCGTTCTTTTCATTTTCCTTCATCATCGAAATCAGAAGGAACATCGCCAGTACTGCCCATATCCCCTGAGACAGGGCTGTTTCCAAAACGGTGGTCTCCATTTTTCTCACTCCTCTCTTCTACTTTTTGCATCTTGTGACCATCCGGTGTAAGCAGGTCAATTTTTTATATAAAAAAACAGGAACCCAACAAACAGATCCCTGCATGTCTCCTAAGTGCGATCTCTCACTAAGCGATCGTCTCTCTTCGAAAACCTGTCTCGTTCTGTTTGCTGGATTCCTGATGATGCTCTGTCTGCGGCTGTCCCGCAGACTGTCAAATTCAATCCTGTTCTCAATTTTGATATCTTAAAATAACTCTTCCAGATCTGGTAGTCTCTTATACCCAACCTATATCGTTTCGTTTTCTGATAGTTTCTTTTTTATCTCTTTATTCTTGGTTTTAATCTGAGAATTCTGAGCTAATTCTGAATTCGGTTCTGGTATGCCCTTATTATATATTCGAACATGTGTTCTGTCAACCCCTTTTTTTATTTTTTTAGATGCGTGCATCACTGAGGATTTTGGAAGTGTGCTATCGCTGAAATAGACAAGTGCTTGGGTTTTATTAATTATTCGATGTACCAGTTCATTCCATAGCCATAAATATACGGATCTCCCATGTCATAATTGCGTGACCGCACCCTGTCACCACTGTTTCCTTCAATCGTAGTCACACTCGATCCTGTCACCGATACTACGATACCAGTATGGCTGATTTCTCCCGTAATCCGACTCCCAAAAAAGGCTGTATCTCCACAGGCTGGCACATAACCGCCTGCAGCTTTCAATCTTCCTTGTTCACGGTACCAGTGCACACCATAGGGACAATAAGCAAATCTCGGCACGATTCTATCCAGTATCCCCGCCTGATACGCACACCATGAGACGAACATGGCGCACCATGGCTCTCCGTTCATCCCGTACCAGATTCCATATGGCGTAATATTGTTGCTGTGATTCTCTGTAAAACCCAGTCTAAGCTCATATCTCGCAGCAGCCGCAAGCCCCGCTGCACTTTTATGCAGCCCAGGTATCTTATAGACCTGGAACAGCTTTTTCCATGTTTCGCTGCCGACTAGACTGTCCTCCTCCAGCCCATGTTCTTTCTGAAATGTAAGCACAGCCGCCTCCGTGTTCTTGCCGAATATGCCATCCGCGGTTTCTATATAGCCAAGCGCGTTTAACATCTGCTGAAGATACTTTGTCAATGAACCATTCGATCCGGGTTTCAGTACCGCAGAGGTTGTTCCAGTCTTGTGAATTCCATTCTGCGAAATTGGTCTGCTGCCTGTATTTCCATTCTGGCTCCCGGCTGCTGCAGCTGCTCCACCCGCACCCGAGCTGGAATTCACGCCGGAACTCTCCTCTTCATTCTGTTTCATATCAAGCGCCTGCATCGTCTTCGGACCCACCATCCCATCTGCCGAAAGGCTATGCCTTTTTTGAAATTCTAATACTGCCTGCAGCATTGCTTTCCCGGCACTCCATCCTTGAGCCCCATTTGTATACCCTTTTGCAGTCAATGCCTGTCCGATATCTGCCATCTCCAGCAAAATCTTTCCCCACGTAATATCGCCCACGATTCCATCCACAGTCAGCCCCCTTGTGTTCTGATAGAGCCGGACTGCTTTCTCCGTGTTTGCTCCAAAAATACCATCAAACTCCCCCGGTGGGCAGCAGACCATGTGCAGAGCATATTGCAGACCACACACGCTGCTTCCCGTATTTCCTTTTCTTAAAATCATAAAAATCGCTCCTTTCTTTTTGCATACATTATTTTGTATTATGGAAACGGCTCCTGCTTTGCAGGATTCATCCCTTGCAGCGGGTCGGTTTTGCGACATAATATCTACCTGCCGCAGTACGAGCCACGCAGATCACTGTTTTATAGGATGTACTTTCCTACAAAAAACAGGAACCCAGCAAACAGATCCCTGCATGCTCCCTAAGATGCGACCTCTCACTAAGTGATCGCATCTCTTCGAAACCTGCCTTGTTCTGTTTGCTGGATTCCTGATGATGCTCTGTCTGCGGCTGTCCCGCAGACTGTCAAATTCAATCCTTCCTACTGTCGCTGGAAACTGTCTGATCCATATTTCTCAGACAGCTGCGCTTGCCATTTGCCCCAGCGCTATGTGAGTGTGACAGCACTCAGTCGCTGCCTCTTTGAATGCGGCGATCCGAATATTTTCTCAATCGGGCCGCCTGCTGTTTGGCAGACTGCCTGATCAGCCTGACTGTCACTGCATTATCTCCCACTATATATTCCAGCTCCGCTCCGCATTTTGGACAGCGTAGCCCTGTCTGTGTACCATCTGCTGAACGACCGATAATACGACCGCAGTTGCAGCAGGCGGCTAATAATCTCACCAATATAATTTCCCCTTTCTCTGCCGTGGAGAGCTTGTGCTTTCGACAAGTCAGACCGGCCCTTCCAGATCTTTCAGCACTTTGACTGCGCGCATAGGTCGTTTGCCTTTCTATCTGTAATATTTCTTTCATTTATGCGGTTATTATATGATAGAACATATGTTCTGTCAACATTATTTTGATTCTTTTTTCCGAGCTGGCTAACTTCTCATCTGTCTTACAGATCACTACCTGCGGAGAATAGATGCAGGCATCGGCTGCTGATTCACAAACATGAGGAACTTCCGCTTTTGTCTATTCAAATCCCTGTATCTGTGTTAAAATTGAGAACAGCTTACTATTACTTCTATGCTTTTATACATTACCCATAAAGAATTTTGCGTGATTTGCTTGAAGAAAGGATTGGACGAATGAACTGGAATGATGAAATTGTTTTACTTCGTGTACCGCTGCCGGAGGACGTGCTGAAACATAAGTGGCACGGCGATTTTGCCGCGGCACAGCGCGTGATCGACCGCAGGCTGTCGAGGGATATCCCGGAGGTTATGCAAAAAAGGCTGCTTCTGGAGAAAAAGCTCCTAATGCGCATACCAGAGTATTACATCTATACGCGTGAAGAAGCCTGCACCATACTGAAAGAAACGATCCGGGACTTCCAGCCGCAGGAACTGGATGCGCTGCTGGATGAAGATTATGTGGACTGGTTTTATATCAACGGAGAACTGCGGATCCGCGATAATTTCCTTGAAAATCTGCTGAAGACACGCCCGGATTATGAGGCGCGGCAGATACATGAAGGCAGTGCTGATGGAGATGTCGCGGCGAACGGAAGAAGCTGTGAAGCACAACGGACACGCGATGACAGAAGTGCTGATGTAAACGTTGCCACGGATGAAGGAAAAGGTGAATCGCTCTCAAAAGCTGCCTTTTTGCAGAAAACGTGCAGCTTGATGCGCCGGGAAGGTGGCATAAGGCACACGATCCGTCTGCGGGCCAGACTATGGCTGCGCGACGATGCAGGAGTACAGCCTGGAGAAACCGTCCGCGCTTATCTGCCTGTCCCTGCAGTCGATGCACAGGTAAAGCGAGTGCAGATTCTGGATGACGGCACCGCAGCAATACCGGAGGGCTGCCTCCGGTTTGTCCATATCGCAGAGGAACATGCGCCGCAGAGAACGATCTGCTGGGAAGTGAACTGGCAGCCGGGGATCGAATTTGCAGTAGAATATGAATATGAGATAGCAGCCGGGTACATCGATCTATGGGGTGCTTCAGTAAATGTACCTGCCCTCGAAACATGGAAAACCCAATACGCCTGCTTTGACCCTGTGATGCCGGACGATCTTGCCGAGCAGGAGCCTCACATCATCTTCTCCCCGCTGATCTGCAGTCTGACTGCAGAGGTAGTGGGTGAAGAAACGCGTCCGCTAGAAAAAGCGCGCCGCATCTACAATTACATAACAACCAAAGCACACTATTCATTTATGCGGAGCTATGCGACAATCCCGTCGATTTCCGAATACATCGCGGCTGGACAGAAGGGCGACTGCGGCGTGCAGGCGCTGCTGTTCATCACTATGTGCCGTCAGGCCGGGATCCCGGCGAGGTGGCAGTCCGGCCTCTACGCACAGCCGGGTGACGTAGGCTGCCACGACTGGGCACGCTTTTATATAGAAGAATATGGCTGGCTGTTTGCGGACTGCTCGTTCGGCGGCTCCGGATACCGGCATGGAGATGAGTCAAAACGCCGCTTCTACTTCGGCAATCTGGATCCATGGCGGATGCCGTCCTGCCGCCGGTTCCAGACAAACTTCGATCCGCCGATGGAAAAGCTGCGCAGCGATCCGTATGACGCGCAGAGCGGAGAAGTCGAGCTTCCGGACAAGGAACTGCACGATCGTCACCCGTTTGAGTCGGAGACGGTTATGATCTCCTGTGTCTGAGAGGGACTGTTATTACAGCCAGTCATTACCTGGTAAATAAGTCTGTGCATCATATTTTGAACTGCTTTTCCCATTATCTATACGGAAAAGGCGGTCACATTAGCTAAAAATGCTTAGTTAAGCGACCGCCCTTTCCTACGCATTACGGTACAAACTTTATTTTATAAAAGTGAATAGGAGGATACGCACATGAACAAGAGAGAACGCGTGCTTGCCGCACTGCACAATCAGGAGACAGACTATGTTCCTGGATGCTTCTGGAGACATTATACGAAACAGCTGGAGCGTGGCGAAGATATTGTGGAAGCGCATATGCAGTTTTATCGTGAAACAGACGTTGATTTCATCAAAATCTCCAGCGACGGATACTTCGGGTGGCCGGAGGAGACCGTCAAGAATCTGAAAAACGCGGAAGAGCTGTACCATATGGGGCACATTCCCATGGATCACCCATTTATGACAGAGCAGCTTGACCGCGTCCGCAACATCGTGGCAGCCGTCAACGGCGAGTGTTGTACTTTTTATACATTATTCTGCCCTCTGTCCATTTTCCGCCTGCAGGTCGGCTGGGATAAGATGATGGAGTGCATAAGAGCGGATCCGGAAGCGGTTATGCATGCCTGCGATATCATCGCTGACGATGTCAACGCTCTAATCAAAGCTATGATCGATGCCGGACTTGACGGTATCTTTTACAGTGTTCAGAACGCCGAGCTGACTCGGTTCACGCTGGAGGAATATGAAAAATGGGTGCGCCCCAGCGATCTGAAAATGCTGAACTTCATGAATTCCCTCAGCGACACCAACATTCTGCACTGCTGCGGCTGGGATGCGGATGAGGCAGGCACTGTGAACCACATGGAAAGCTGGAAGGGCTACAATGCCTGCACCGTGAACTGGGCCTCCTACGTCGATCACATGGATGTCACTGCCATCAAAGAATTCTTCCCCGGCATGGCAGCCTGGGGTGGCTTTGACAATCGTGTCACCGGGCTGATGTATACTGGAACGGAAGAAGAAATCAAAGAAGAAACCAGACGGCTGATCCGCAAATACGGCAGAAAGGGCTTCCTGCTCGGGCCGGACTGCAGCCTTCCGATCGATATTGACCTGAAACGCATCAGATGGGTCATGGAAGCCAGCAAGGAAATGGATTACAGTGAGCTGTAAACACTTTCACTCTGATTTCCGTAGGCAGCGCAGTCTTTGAGCAACGCCGCTCTCTGGTTCTGAAAGTTTAATAAAGGGTATTGCAAAATAAAAGAGGGGCCGCGAAAAGCCATTCTAACGGCTTTTTCGCGATCCCTCTTTGTTCTATGATTACCCGCAGCACAGCTGCCCGTCAGCTTAAGAAATTAGACCCTCTCTCCTCACGAAAGCTGCTTCCCAGCCGCCAAATACAGCTCATACCACTCCTCGCGGGTCAGACGGACGCCGGAAGCCGCGCAGATCCCCTTTAACCGCTCTACACCGATAAGCGCTGACGGAGCGCCGTCATAGCTCATAAATGTCGCTGCATCTTCCGGCTGAGCCAGGAAATCCCGGAAACGATATGCCGCTTCCTTCTCTTCATCAGAAGCCACAGAAGAGCCTGACCGATCCGTGTTTCAGATTCCAGAGCATCAGTTCTTCATCCCGGTAATCGCAATTCCCTGAATGATCTGCTTCTGGAAAAACAGATACACAACAAGGACCGGCATGATTGAGATCACCGTTCCCGCCATCAGAAGCGGATAATCCGTCGCGTAAGTTCCCTTGAAGAAATTCAGCATCAGAGGAACCGTAAAGCTCTCCGTCTTATTCAGGAAAATCAGCGGATACAGGAAATTATTCCACTGTCCGAGAAACACAAAAATACCGAAAGCAGACAGAGACGGCTTCACCAGCGGCAGAATAATCCGGAAAAAGGTCTGCGGAACAGAAGCCCCGTCAATCGTGGCTGCCTCCTCCAGCTCTCCGGGAAGCGAAGAAATAAACTGCCTCATCAGAAATACGCCGAATGCATTGAACAGGGAAGCCGGAAGAATTAGCGAGAGATGCGAGCCCAGCAGCTTCAGATTTTTCATAATGAGGAACAGCGGGATCATCGTTACCTGAGAAGGGATCATCATCGTAGACAGGAACAGGATAAACAGAAGATTATGTCCCCGGAATTTCAGCTTTGCAAACGCATAGCCTGCCATAGATGCCGTGAGCAGCTGTACCGCCACTACCACCACCGCGATATAGAGACTGTTAAAATACGCCCTTCCAAACGGAAGCGCCTGCAATGATTCCGGATAGTTCTCCCAGACTACAGGGTTCGGCAGAATCGTAGGAGGTACAGAAAAGGTTTGCCCCATATTTTTCAGAGAGCTCAGCACTGTCCAGACAAACGGAAGCACCATAATAAACGCGCCGAGGCTTAATACAAGATAAAGAATCATGTCTGATAGTTTCAGTCTCTTTTTACTCTTCATAATTCACCCACCTCTTCGATCCGTACATCTGTATCAGTGTGATCACTAATATGATAGCAAACAATATGACAGAGGCTGCGCAGGCGCGGCCCATCTTAAAGTCCACAAACGCATTCTGATAAATATGATATACCAGTGTGTAGCTTGCTTTCACCGGCCCTCCCTTCGTCATGACAAATGCCTGGTCAAATACCTGGAAGGAACTGATCATCGTCATGATCAATACGAAAAACAGAGTAGGAGACAGTAAAGGAATGGTGATCTTTTTGAAAATCTGCCACTTATTTGCGCCGTCGATCTCGGCAGCCTCATAATAAGTCTCCGGAATATTCTGCAGACCAGCCAGCAAGAGCACCATATTGTATCCGACATTCCACCACACTGAGACAATCACGATCGATATAAGAACCATCTTTGGATCTGTCAGCCATTTCGGCCCCTCGATCCCGATCGCAGCCAGGACGGAATTCAGCAATCCAAAATCCCCGTTCAGTATCCAGGTCCAGATCACGCCGACCGATACCGAACCGGTGACAACCGGCATAAAATAAAACAGACGGTACAATGTCTTTCCTTTGATCTTCTGCACAGCCAGCGCAAGCGCCAGAGCCAGTATCAGGTCAAGCGGAATAAACATCAGCGAATACACAACGGTATTTGTCAGCGATTTCCGAAAATCATCATCCCCAAACTGGTTAAAATAATTAGACAATCCCACAAATTTCATGTTTGGAGCGATTCCGTCCCATTCATGAAAGCTGATCCCGAAGCTCATCAGCAGCGGGATCAGCGCGAAGATGATCAGGCCGATTAACTGAGGAGCTACGAAAACCCACCCCCACATTCTCCTTTTTCTCTGCATAGCTACTCTCCTTCCCTTACCGCAGGCATTGTTTAAAGAGGGTGCCGCAAAATGCAGTCAGGGCACAAGCTCAGGTAACTGGTCGAGTAGACATGTACCATAACTTGTAGCTTTCTGCTATTGTGCGACACCCTCTCTATCAACTTACTGGTTTTCTGCAACGATCTCTGCCGCTTTTTCTTCTGCCTTTGCAATGGTCTCGTCCGGATCCGCACCATTTACATAGGATTCCTCAAAAACTGCCTTCGTCGCATCCGAGAAGCCTGCATATATGGTATCCTTTACAACATCTGTCCCGCTCGCCCAGCCTGTCGCGCGGACCTGAAGAATGTGATCGACATGTGCCGGAACCTCCGAATCCAGGAGCAGCCCATCCAGCGTCTTTACAGACGGTACGGAGGTGCCGACGCCTGTAATCCTTGCTTCCTGGCCCTGTGTTCCGCAGTAGTAGGTGAGGAACTGCATTGCCTCTTCCTTGTGCTCGGAATTCGCATTCACGCAGAGGAAGCCCAGGCAAATCTGTGCAGGTGAATACTTCGTTCCATCCTTGGAAGGATACGGGATATAGTCAAAATCAATCCCCTCATTGTGGAAGGTCTTGGTCAGCCATCTGCCTGCCGCAATGAAGCCTACCTGCTTCGACATAAACATCGCGTCCTCGCCCTGTCCGTCCGGAAGTGTTCCGCCGTATACAAATCTTCCGTCGTTCAGTCTGTCGCAGATATAATGGAACGCTTCTCTTGCCTTGTCATCAAACTTATAGGTATCTCCATCCCATACGGAGCCGCCGTTTCCGAAGACCCAGTTGTAAAGTCGGATATTGTCGCCGCCCTGAACCAGTCCATACTTTCCGTTTTCCTTCAGTGTCGTACAGATCTCGTCAAACTTATCCCAGGTCCACTGGCCCTCCTCAAAAAGCTTCTGCGGGTCTTCGATGCCCAGTTCTTCCAGCATAGCCGGGGAATAATAGAGGATCATCGGATTACAGTCTACCGACAAGCCCCAGATTCCATCCTCTGTTCTGGTTGCATTCAATACCGCCTCATCAAAATCCTCTACCTTCGCGTAGGACTTGTCCGTCCCCATAAATTCCTCAATGTTCGCGATCGTTCCGTTCTTCATCAGCTGGTTGATGATCGTATCCTCTACAAAAATAACATCTGCTGCCGTACCGCCTGCCAACTGCGTGATCAGCTGCTGGCTGTACCCGTCGCTCGGGGACGCTTCAAAGGTAACATGCACGCCGTCCTGTGCTTCATTAAACGCATCAACTGCCTGCTGGTATACCTTGATCTCATCTGCGTTTCCTCTGGAAGTATACACGATCTCAACCGGTTCTTCCGCTGAAACTGTCATAGCTGCTCCGCCAAGCGCCGCTGTTGCTGCCGCTGCTCCGACTGCAAGTAATAATCTCTTTTTCATAGTGCCCTCCAATTCATTTTACTAAAAGTTTTTAGGTTTCGCTTGAATCTTGCAAGATATTTAGTAAAATCATATTAGCATGCAGCCTCTGTATTGTCAATATCTTTTTGCACTTTTTCTAATTTTTCTCTGTTCAATCGCATTTTTTTAGGAATATAGTTGATTTATTTCCTTCTATATGGTAATCTGTTTTTAGTAAAGTTTACTAATCTACTATAAGGAGGAAACTCATGTGAAACCAATATCAGACGTGAATATAGAACTTGGCAGCCATTATCTCATACCTTCTTACCAGACAAAACAGTTCGTTTCCCAGAATATCACAGAATACCATTATGAATTTCTGTCCTCCCCTGACACCCGCACCGATCTGCAGCGCTCCAATCTGCTTCCTCTGGAGGACCGACCGTTTATCAGACTTCACATCGTCCACAGCGTACTTGGAATTACAGGCTTTTGGAGGCCGGATTCCGGTTTTCAGAAAAATCTGTGCGGAGACTGGAGCCAGGGCTTTCAGACAAATATCGGGCATTCTGCCCCGGTCCTCTGCTTTTTTGACTGTGAAGACCGGAATTGTCTGACGCTGTCCCTGGACGAGCTGAACCGGGATGTCTGCTTTACCACCGGAGTTCACGAGGAAACTGCAGAAATCTATACGGATATCATCATCTATCTCGCTGAAACTGCTCTGCCTTACCGGATATGCTGCCGGGTTGACCAGCGCCCGATCCCATTTTATCAGGCTGTAAAGGATGTTTCTGCATGGTGGGATTCCATACTTCCAGAAGCCCCCCTCGGCGCTCCCGGTCCGTCGACCATGCCCATGTACTCTACCTGGTATTCCTATCACCAGGATATAACAGCAGAAAGACTGCTGGCGGAATGCGCTCTGGCAGCAGACCTTGGGATGAAATCTGTGATTATTGACGACGGCTGGCAGACCGCTGACAATCACCGGGGCTACGGCTACTGCGGAGACTGGAAGCCTGAGCCGTCCAAATTTCCGGATTTCCGTGACTTCACAGACCGCCTGCATCAGCTTGGAATGAACTGTATTCTGTGGTACAGTGTTCCCTTTGTGGGAGAATATTCCGCACTGTGGAGCCGGTTCCATTCCTGCCTTCTGCACTACGACCCCGCCCTTCATGCAGGTATCTTAGATCCCAGATATCCTCAGGTCCGAAGCCATCTGATCACCGTTTATAAAGAAGCGGTATCTCAATGGAATCTGGACGGACTCAAGCTGGACTTTATTGATTCCTTCCGTTCCTACCCCGACACCCCGCCTGTCTCTGAGGAGATGGATTTCGCAGAGATCCCGGACGCTGTCTACCATCTGATGCTGGATATCCGCTATGCTCTGACAAAGATCCGTCCGAACCTCATGCTGGAATTCCGCCAGAATTATACTGGCCCGCAGATGCGCCGCTTCGGAAATCTTTTCCGCGTCGGCGACTGCCCATTATCCGGTGTCACCAACCGGATCGGAATCACCGACCTGAAGCTGCTTTGCGGCTCCGGCGCTGTCCACTCCGATATGATCCTGTGGCATCCTGAGGAAGCGCCGGAGGATGTCGCCATTCAGCTGATTCACTGCATGTTTGCCACCATGCAGATATCGGTACAGCTCCATACGCTGAGTCCCGCGCAGAGACAGGTACTGAAGCGCTATCTGGATTTTTCCGTCGAATACAGGGAGATTCTGCTGGACGGAGATTTTTGCGTCTCCTCGCCGCTGTGCATGTATCCGATTCTCCAATCTGCCGCCCGGGGAGTGCGGATCGCCGCCGTCTATGACGCAGGCTGCTGCATTGATTTCTCTAACCGGCAGGCAGAGGATACGTTCTGGATTCTGAATGCCACACACAGCGCCAGACAATACCTGCTCCTTCCCGACGCAGACTATCGTTTTACTCTGTACGACTGCTGCGGCGTTCCTGTGCTCTGTGAGAACTATGCCGTAAAAAATCATCAGGTAACTGTCCTCCCCGCAGCTCCGGGAGGCTCCATCCTGCTGCGCCGTGAAAAAAGCGGACTATGACTTTCCTTTTTCTTGCAGTCCGTCTCCATTGTATGATATAGTAAACAAAGCGACAAAAAAGAAAGGTAGAGGACATTTTATGGTTACATTAAATGATATAGCGGCAGCCTGTGATGTTTCCAGAACCACCGTCTCCAGAGTGCTCAGCCAGGACCCTGGATTTTCCGTGTCCCCACAAACCAGAGAACTGATTTTGACTACTGCCGCCTCTATGAACTACAAGCCAGGACAGCGAAAGCTTAAGTCAAAAGCTTCCCCGGAAAAGCGTCCGGAAAACGCTGACCTTCCTTCGATTCTGAAAATCGGTATGCTGAATTTTGATTTCAAAACGCGTGAAGTCAAGGCAAGTGATTACTATAATGCTGTTTGTGCCAGTGTGATATCTGCGCTGCAGGACCTCGATCTGGCAGCCAGAATCGAATTCCGCTATATTTTGAAGGATTCCTACGAAGAATTAATCGATCTGGATGCCCTTGTCATTCTCGGCAAGATCTATCTGGACCCGGACCATCCGTTTGTTTCGCGCATCCGCTATAAAGTATCCATAGACTATATTTCTCCCGAAAATCAGTTTGACTCTGTGCGTCCTGATTTTTACCGGGTAATCCAGATGGCTGTTGAGCACTTTCAGGCAAATGGACATTTTGACATCGGATATATCGGCGGCTGTGACTTTATCACTCAATTTTCCTATGGGAAGCGGGAACGTACCCAGGATATCCGTCAACTGGCCTTTCGGGATTACTGCCTGAAAACCCATGTTGACCCTGACTCCAGAATCTGGATCACCGATACGTTTTCCGCAGAGGATGGATACCGCATCACCAGCCAGCTGCTGGCGAAGCATACGCTGCCTGACGCTATTTTATTCGGCTCTGATGACCTGGCGCTTGGATCCTATCAGGCATTCCATGAACACGCGATTAAAATAGGAGAGGATGTCTCCATTATCGGAATTGACAATATGCCGTTCTCTCGTTTCCTGAACCCTGCCCTCACCACCATAGCGCTCAACCCTGTGCTGGTCGGCAGGTCCGCGGCCTACGCGCTCGCTTCTCAGATCCTGCAGGGAAGGAATTTTCCTCTGACCATCCACCCGCCGGTAGAACTGATCGAGCGGAAAAGCGTTATTGATCACGGCCATGCTGGCCGCGAACAATAACACGCTTCGCGATGCGCACAAAATGCGTTTTCAACGCATTTTGGCGCTGCTGCCCTCGGGATTTTCGCGCATTCTGCACGAAATCAGAAAGAGAGGGCTTCTCACATCATCTGCGATGGACTTTTTCCATAATGTTTCTTAAAATTTCTGGAGAAATGTTTTTCACTCGCATAGCCTACCATCTGACTGACTTCCTTCACCGAATACTGGCGCAGTCCAAGCAGTTCCTTTGCTTTTTCCATTCGGACTGCCGTCACATAGTCAATATATTTTTTCCCTGTTTTCTCACGGAAAAAACGGCTCAGGTATGTTGGCGTAATCTGAAAAACCTCTCCAAGCCTGTCAATCGATACATCTTCCATATAGTTCTGCTTCACATAACTGCAGATTTTCCAGATAAGCTCTTGGTTTGCAGCAATTCCTCCCTCTCTTCTGGAGCATTCCTCCCGCAGTTCCTGCAGCAGTGCGCTGATACCGTCTGCCTGGAACTTATGCTCCAGAATACTTTCCAGGTGCGCCTTTACCTCTCCGGTCAGCACCTCAAATCCATTGTCCTCTGTCCTGCTCCTTTCTTCCAGCTCCATTTTCCGCAGCTCCTGATGAAAAGCCTCGATATCTCCCGCCATGTATTCTGATAAGAGCTTCTCCAGCTGCACCGCAAAATACTGCTTTCTCATGATCTGCACATCCTGATCAAGCTCCTTTACCGATACGATTTCCATATTCCTGCTGTAAAAACGCAGAGGCGCAAGCGCAAGCTGAAACTTTAATGTTCCTTTTAGCTCCCGGATTTCTGTAAATTCAGAGAAAAATCCCGATATTTCTGCTTCCTTCGCATAATCCGTCATATAAGTTCTCAGAAAGGCATTCATCTGCAGACCGCCCTCCCCGCTCAAAACCATACAAAGCTCTCCTGTGCTGCTGAAAAAAAGCGCGAACTCTCCGCCTCTGCTTTCCCTGTACTGTCCCATGAAGGCTTCCAGCCTTTCATACAGACAGCGGTTAATCCTTCTGCGCTTTTCCTCACTGTACAGATCCACAAAGAAGCTGTAAAGCACATACCTGCCTCTTTCCTCCGAAAAAATTTTTTCAAAATCATCCAGATAAATTCCCTTTTGAATCGCCTCCGCAAGCAGACTCTGATTTCTCCTCTGGCGCTCCCTGCGCTCCGTCTGAAGCTGCGCAAGGAACTTTGCGAGTTCCTCCGGATCCGGCGGTTTCAGAAGATAACCCTTCGCGCCAAGCTCCAGCGCTTTTTTCGCATATTCAAACTGGCTGTAGCCTGTCAGGATACACCAGCTCGTCTCCGTATTTTCTTTTCTGACAGCCTCCATCGCCTCAAGCCCCTGCTGACCAGGCATATTAATATCCAGAAAAATCAGATCGTAGGAAGACTGCCGCAACACAGCACACATTTCTTCACTGCTTCTTGCCTGAACAATCACTCCCGTCTCACCCAGCTCTCTCAGCATGGATTCCAGTGTGATTCTCACCAGCCTCTCATCATCTACTATCAATATTCGCATTCTTTTCCCCTTCATCCAAAGCAGAAACAGACACTCTCTGCTCCTTTTGCATAATCAGAATATTGCAGATCGTCGGAAATTTTTCCGTACTGGAAAACCAGAAAAAAGAGTCCGGATATACCAGCGTCAGTCTCTCCTTTACATTTGCGACTCCTACTCCTCTTGACTGCTCCAGTTCCTTCCGGCTGATTGGTCTGCCATTATTGGCAACAGTAATCCAGACAAACTTTTTCCCCTTCTCCCAAAGCGCCGACGCTTGCAGAAGAATCGTCATACTATTATTCCCCACAAACCCATGCTTCATAGCATTTTCCACAATCGGCTGAAGCAAAAGCTTCGGTATTTCCAGCTCTCCCGCCTCCTTTTCCACAGAAATCCGGTAATCCAGCCGTTCCTCAAATCGCAGCTTTTCCAGCAGCAGATAGGATTCTATAAACTGACACTCCTGATCAACCCGCGAATCATAGCCATGCTCACACGTATACCAGAACATCTGAGAGAGCTTTAATATCGCTCTTTCCAGTCTTTTTTTCTCATTCATGCGGTTCAGCGCCACAAAAGAGCTCAATACATTATTCAGAAAATGCGGATTGATTTCTGCCTGCATCGCCTTATACTCTGCAGCCTGCTGCTTCATCTTCAATACATATTCCTCTTCCACAAAAATCTGAATCCGATCCATCATATTGGCAAGCGTACGTCCGATATTATCAAACTCCACAATTCCGCTATGAGGATGGTATGCCGGCCGATAGTGATCGCGATCCACCTGATAATTTTCAATCATCTCCATAAGCTCCGTCGTCGTCCTGCGGATTGTTCCGAACAATCTCGTATAAAGCAGATACGCAATCGCCACTGCTGCAATCCACACGCAGATCAGAAGTCCGTACAGCTTCCAGACCCTGCTCATCACCGTATCCGCCGGAACCAGATAATCAATAAAAAAACCTTTTTCCGACTGTATGGAATACAGGCAGCAGCGTTTTCCGTCAAGAAAGGCGCTTTCTTCTGCTCTGACCGCCTCAATATCCACGATCTGCTCAAAACCATTTCTGATCTCTTCCGAAGAGCTGTACGCCTGCCGCATATCCGGATAGGAAATTACCAACCCTGCAGGCTCCTCCAGATCGACATTGACTGCAATCTCCCGGTACATTTCGCCAGACACTTCCAGCAGCAGATACCCCTGCCTCCTGATTCGTTCTACCTGATTAATTCTCCGCCCAAGTACAAATATTTCTTCTTTTTTCTCCGCTTCATCCGGACTCCCGGAAATCAGGATTTCACCCAAGGGACTATCCCGAAGCGCATCCACCAGCAGCCGGTAGCTGCTCTGCTCCAGTTCCAGAATCTCCACATTATTAACCGCCTTTCTGAGACGAAAGATCTTATCCTTATTGCAGTTTTCCGGCACATAGTAAATAGCGGTCAGCCACGAATTCGCCGCAAACATATATTTCATCGCCGCATTCCGGTATCTGGAAGCCCGTTTATAGTAATTATAGAAGCTTTGCTCGTCCTCTGTGTTAATTTCATGGTTATTCACATATGCATAAAAACGTTCCAGATTTTCATCAAACAGATACTGCAAGAAAAACCGTTCGCAGGAATCTATGTTGCTGTCCAGATGATTGGCCATACTCTGAAGCGTCAGGCTCATGGTATCCCTGTAATTGCTGAAAATCAGTCTCTCAATAAAAACACTATGCAGCAGGAACACCAGGACAAAGGGAATCCCGACTGACACCCAAAAAATATTATTTACTCTTTTTATCAGACTTTTCTGTTTCATTTCTGTCTCCAAAAAATATTTGTCAGCTCTGCTGCCTGTATTCAATTTTAACTGCAAATCGGGACCGCCGCAACACTTTTCCTCTCTGCGTCAGCCCCGATTATTCTGTTTTTCACTAGTCAAAATGCTTAAACTGCGGCAGATACTGCCGGTTTGCCTCAAACATCTCCCGCACCATCGTCCGAATCTCTGCCAGGCTGAGCACTGCAGAGCAAAGAGGATCAAAATAGCAAGCTTGGTAAATCTTCTGCGGATCCCCCGTCAGCGCTCCCTCTACAGCCAGCTCCTCAATCTGTGCGCTGGTACCAGTCAGAAGCGCCAGATGTTCGGGCATCTTTCCGACGTGCATCGGTTCAAACCCAGCTCTTGAAGCCAGCACCGGCACCTCTACGCAGCAGCCTTTGGGCAGATTGTCGATCAAGCCAAAATTTCTTACATTTCCGTTGAACTTGTAGAGCGTACCATCCCCGAAGACTGCATTGAAAATATAAGCTGCATACTCATCTCCCCTTACCAGGTTTGTCGGATTGTCCGCCCAGTCCAGAAATTCCTGGCGCCAGGTTCTTTCACGCTCCTCGTAGCCCTCCATCGCTGCGAAATACACACCCGGATTCCATCCCGTACCATGCGTACAATATTTTTCAATCAAATCGGGGCGCTTTCTGAACCACGCTACATACTCAGAAGCATGTCCGCTGGACTCTGTCACGTAATAGCCCAGGTGCCGGAACATTTCATTCCTCACAATCTCCTCCTGATAATGCTGCTCCACCGCCTCTTTAATCAGCGGATAAGCATCCTTCCCCTTCCACCGGTAATCCAGATAGAACGCCTGATGATTGATGCCTGCACACGTATAGGTAATATCCTCCATATCCGCGCCGATCCACTCTGCCAGCATGGCTGCCGTATTCTGTACACTGTGGCAAAGTCCTGTCACCCGTACCTTCGTCTTTCCCTGCATGGCCCGGCACAGCATTGCCATCGGATTGGTATAATTCAGAAATATGGCATCCGGACAGTATGTTTCAATGTCCCTGCAGATGTCGAGCATCACCGGAAGCGTTCTCAACATCCGGAAAATGCCTGAAACTCCCCTCGTATCTCCGATATTCATATCAACGCCATATTTCTTTGGTATCTCCATGTCCTTTCCCCAGACATGAATATCGCCGATGCCGATCGTACACAACACTCCGTCGGCATTTTCCAGCGCCTCTGCCCGGTTCTTTGTTGCAGTTACCTTTGCAGGATAACTTCCTGCCGCGATTATTTTTTTCACCGATTTTTCGGCGTACATCAGCTTTTCAGCATCGATATCCATCAGTGCGATCTCTGCATCCTGAAATGCCGGAAAGGTCATCAGATCTCTTACCAGATTTCTGGTAAAAACGACGCTTCCCGCTCCAATAAACGCTATTTTTTTCATCTTCTTATCCTTTCATTCTTATCCTTTCACAGAACTATCCAGCGCTCCCTGTACAAAATATTTCTGGAGCAGCAGATAGATTACGATAATAGGAATAATTGCAACCGCCGCGCAGGCCGCCGCACCATTTAAGTCCCTTACTGCCTCCCCAAAATACTGCTTCACGGTCAATGTCACATTGTACATTTCTGTTCTCTGCAAAACATAAAGAGAATACCCGTATTCATTCCAGGTGCCGACTCCCTGAAGCAGAATCACCGAAACCGTCACCGGCTTCAGCTGAGGAACAATGATTTCCACGAAGGTTCTGACCACGCCCGCTCCATCCATCTGCGCCGCCTCATCCAGCGAGCGCGGCACAGATGCAATGAAATTGGAGTACATATAGATAGAAAAGGGCAGTCCAAAAGTAGCCGATACCAGTATAATTCCCCAGTATGTATTCAACGCATGGATCGATACCAGCATGGAATAAATACCTACTACCATCGACATGCCCGGAATCATCATGACGCCCATGATGAAAATTTTAATATTTCTGCTCAGCCTGTTCTGAATCCTTGCCATTGGATACGCCGCCAGACTCCCTACCGCCACTACGATGATCACTGTCCCGGCCGTAATGATCAGAGAATTTCCGATTGCCCGTAAAATGCCGCTGTTTCGGAATACCTTCTCAAAATTCCCCCAGTAAATTTCTGACGGGAACCGCAGTCTTGAGCTCATGTCTGTCATTGGTTTTAAGGACATGGCAAACACTACATAGACAGGCAGAAGATAAATCAGCACCAGGACTGCCGCAATCAGATATTTCCACCAGTTCTTTTTCATCCATCTACCATCCTCTTTTCAAAATACCCGTTTGCGGCGACCGCAACCAGCATGATCAGAAAAAAAGTAAAAATGCCGATTGCGGAAGCATACCCTGCCTTCTCCTTGAGGAAATATTGACTGTTCAGATAGGTCATCAAAGAATGCGTCTGATAATTCGGACCTCCATTTGTCAGGGAAATGATCGGATCAAACAGCTTGAGCCCTCCGATCAGATTCACAATCACAGATGTCGTAATGGATGGTATCAGAAGCGGCAGCGTAATATTCCGGAAGCTCTGCCATCCGGAAGCGCCGTCGA
The DNA here is from genome assembly GCA_002491565.1 of Lachnospiraceae bacterium UBA7160. Lineage (GTDB taxonomy): Bacteria > Bacillota > Clostridia > Lachnospirales > Lachnospiraceae > Choladousia. The sequence continues at coordinate 24,324 of DKWE01000076.1, forward strand.
TCGCCGCCGCCTCCTGATATACCTTAGGAATATTCTGCAGTCCCGCCAGATAAATTACCATGCAGTTTCCAGCGTACTGCCAGGAATTGACCAGTGTGATAATGCATACGCCCGTCCTGCCGTCTGCCAGCCAGTCCACGGGAGCTCTCCCGAACAGCGCCAGAATATCATTCAGCACGCCCCGGTCATAGGAAAATATAAAATACATAATATATCCCATGATGAGCCCGGATATCATAATCGGCAGATATACCACCACCCGAACAATTCCATTTCCTTTAAACCGGGAATTCACAAGCAGTGCGCAGCCCATGCCGATTACATTCTGCAGCAGCGTAGACACAAATCCGTAAATCAGCGTATTCACAAACGCCGTATAGAATCTCCTGTCCCCCAGCAGAGCCGCATAGTTTTTGAAGCCTATCAGCTTTTTTGCACTGGAATATCCGTTCCATTTACACAGGGAAATGTACAGGGTTTCTCCAAAGGGTCTTATGACAAAGAACAGCAGCATCAGCATCGCCGGGAGATAAAACAAATACATGACTCTTCTTCGCCGTCTCACGCCCGATCACCTTCCCGCTCAATCATTCTGCGGCTTCCAGCTTCTCCACATAATTTTCCTGCATCCCCTCGACTGCAACCTGTACGCCTTCCTCCGTCGGATTCATAAATACTTCTATCATGGAATCCGACAGAACCGACCACATCCCATTCGGAAGAAACTCTCTGTCAAACAGATTCTGATAACAGATATCTCCCTCAAACTCCTTCTCACTCTTCGTAAATGCTTCGTACGTCAGACTTTCTGCTGTATTGATATTGTTCAGCGCCGGAAGATTTGCGTCTGCGGCCAGAATCTGTTCCGCCACCTCAGCGCGTGCCAGGTATTCCAAAAGCTGCTTTGCTTCCTCGATATACTCAGAATCCTTCCAGATACCGAATGCGCTGCCCTCGCCTACCTGGTACAGAGATTTTCCTTCCTCCGCCGTAGCAGGTACCGGCATAACGCCAATGTTTGCACTCTCATTGTAGGATTTCGCGCGCTCTACCGCAATTCCGCCCACCAGAAACGCTGTTTTCCCATTCGCCAGAGACTCGATACCTGTCACCTCGTCTGCCGTAATAAAGTTCTCGTTAAAGTAACCATTGTTTATCATATCCTTGACTGCATTGAAATAATGCATGCCGTCTGTTTCCCAGTCAAAGCTTCCGTCCTTCAGCGCTTCTCCCGATGGGCAGATACATCCGTCTGCGGTATAATAAGCCGCCGCCAGAAGATTCATAAAGTTCGCGCTTGTCCAGTAATCCTTTCCGCCGATAAACACGGGATTGATGCCTGCTTCCTTTATCTTCGCGCACGCTTCCTGAAAATCATCCATCGTCCTGATGGAAGCTGGATCCACGCCGACCTTTGCCAGAACATCCTGATTATATTCCATCCCGCCGACGCCCTGTGTGACGCAAAGCACATAGATCTTGCCATCCTTGTCTGAGATAACGCTTCTGATCGACTCCGACACTTCTTCAATCCATGGCTGATCATTTAGCTCCAGCAGATATTCCTTATATCTGTTGATAGACCATCCATGCGTGATAAATACATCCGGCATATCCGCAGACGCCAACCTCGTCTTTATCACCGTCTCATAGTCGGTTCCCGGTGTAACCAGCTCTACTGCGATTCCCGTCTCCTCCGTAAACCCGTCCATCAACAGCCGGAAACTATCCAGGGCCTCTGACGTATAATCGACCTCTACCTCCAGCTTTTTTTCTCCCTCAGCTGCCGATGCCTGCGCACCCGTCAGCATACCTGCTGCCAATATACCCGCCAAAACCATGCTTCCCCATTGTCTTCGTTTCATTTTGTTTCCTCCTTTTCTTTGACTGTCTAGTCGAATGTACTATTATTATATCCGAATAGAAGGGAAAGGAAAGGTGCGCTTTTTTGCTGTATATGGAATGAAATTTGCACTTTTCCAAAAAACGCAGGTTCTGACTGTATAGCAAGCATACCCCAATAAGCAAACAAAAAGAGGTGATGTCCTCACCTCTCCTGTATCTTCCCCAGAAATTCCCGGATCCGTGCGTGGTCTGCATCGAATACTTCATCCGGTTTTCCTTCCAGCGCTACCACGCCTTTGTCCATGAAGATCACGCGGTCGGAAATATCGCGCGCAAAGCTCATCTCATGCGTGACGATCACCATCGTGATGTTCAGCTCTGCCAGCGAGCGGATGACCTTCAGCACTTCCCCGGTCAGCTCCGGGTCCAGCGCGCTCGTCGGCTCGTCAAAAAAGAGAATCTTCGGGTTCAGCGCAAGCGCCCGCGCGATCGCCACTCTCTGGCACTGCCCGCCGGAGAGCTGACACGGGTATGCGTTTTCCTTGTCCGAGAGTCCCATCTTCGCCAACAGCTCCCGCGCCTCGCGGTAGACTTCTTCCTTCCCGCGCTTCTGAATCCGGATCGGCGCATCCGTGATATTCTTCATCACCGAATAGTGCGGGAACAGATTGAAATTCTGAAACACTAACCCGAAATACGAGTGAATTTTCTTTGCCTGCTCTCCCTTTGGATAAACCCGCGTGCCGTCAGCATCCACATAGGCAGCCCGCTCGCCCATATAGAGGATTTCCCCACCATCGATCTGTTCCAGCATCGTCGCACACCGCAGCAGCGTCGATTTACCTGAGCCGGACGGCCCGATGATCGAAAGGATCTCCCCCTCGTCCACAGACAGGGAGATATCATGAATGACCCCGAGCCCGTCAAATTCCTTTTTAATATGATTCATTTCCAGAAGCTTCATCCTGGCCTGCCCCTCCTGTATATATATATTAGTGATAATAGCTCAGCTTCTTCTCGATCCGCTCCATCGCTACCGCGACCACCAGATTGAATACATAGTAGAAAATCGCCGCCACCACAAACGGCACAAAGGTCGTCTGCGCCGCCGCAATCTGCTTCGCGATTGTGAACATTTCCGCGTAAGCCAGCGAAAAGCTAAGAGACGTATCCTTGACCAGTGTGATGACCTCGTTCGTGATCGAAGGCAGGATCCGCTTCACTACCTGTGGGAAAATGATGCAGAAAAAGCACTGCATTTTCCCATAGCCAAGCACACGCGCCGCCTCATACTGTCCCACCGGCATCGACTCGATCCCGGAACGGTAGATCTCCGCAAAATATGCCGCATAGTTCAGCGAAAATCCAAGAATGATCGCCGTAAAGCGGTAGGTCCCGCCGATCTGCATCCCAAACAGATAATACGGACCAAAATAAACCACCAGAAGCTGCAGCATCAGCGGGGTTCCGCGCATAATGGATATGTATACCTTCATGATCGTGCGCAGAATCTTATTCTTCGACATCCGCCCAAACGAAATCAAAAGCCCAAGCGGCAGTGAAAAAATCAAAGTCAGAAAAAAAATGCTCATCGACTTGAGCATACCAGTACTCAGCTGCTCAAGCATAACGGAAAGTTTCATAAGTCCTCCTGTGGGTCATCATAACAGAAAAACAGGGCTGCCGCCCCCGGCAACAGCCCCAGCTTTCACATACGCTTCCTCTTAATACTGCTGTTCTCAGCGATCCTGTCTTCAGACAAGAACACCCTCCGCTTCCGCCAAAACTAACCGGACATCCTCTCAGACGTTCATCGCCCTCGCGCGAGAATGAATGCATGAACAGCAACCTCTCAATTACTCCGTCACAGCCTCAGTCGCTGCTTCCGTCTCGCTCTCCGCCTCTGCTCCAAGACATACCATATCCGTCAGCTCGTACTTCTCTGCCAGCTCACCGAAGGTACCATTCTCTACCAGCGTCTGGAGGGACTCATTCACGGTATTGCAGAGTTCTTCGTTTCCAAGCTTGAAGCCAATCGCATACTGCTCGCTGTTCAGCTCTTCATCCAGGATCACATAGCCCTCGTGCTGCTTCAGCTGATACTGTGCCACTCCGATATCCATCGCAATCGCGTCGATGCTGCCCGCCTGCAGCTCTACAAATGCATTGTTGTAATCCGGGAACTGCTGCAGCGTGCCGAAGGTCGCTGCCAGCTCTGCCTGGTCGCCGCCCTCACTCAACAGCTCCAGCGCCGCCGAACCAGCCTGCACACCGACAATCTTTCCTGACAATCCAGCGAGATCCGCGATCCCGGATGCCTCAGAGACAACGATCACCTGGCTGTTGTCCACATACGGCACGGACCAGGTATACTCGTCCTCACGGCCATTCATCGTAAATCCATTCCAGATACAGTCGATCGCGCCGGAATTCAGCTCCATATCCTTTGAATCCCAGTCGATCGGAGTCTTCACCAGCTCCCAGCCCTGCAGCTCGCAGACCGCCTGCGCCAGCTCCAGGTCAAAGCCGGTATACTCGCCGTTCTCATCCATATAGCCATACGGCGGATACTCCGCGTCAAAGCCGACCGTAAAGGTCTTAGCCTCCTCCGCCATGCAAGCGGTGCCTCCAAATACCGATACAGCCATCGCCGAACCAAGCAGCACACAAACCAGTTTCTTTTTCATAATCGTGTTCCTCCTCATATCTGCATACGTTTCCGCAGCAACTCACCAGCTGGCATTCTCATTTGGGAAGCAGCTGAATTGCTTTGCTTTCTTTTAGTAATACTCTACTATGCTAAATTACTCGTTCATACTAGCAGACATTTCCCTATCTGTCAAGCACAAAAAACAGTCCAATCAACCGTAATTAAAAATCCTCACCGCCAGCTCTTCAGCAGTGAGGATCCTCTATTCTTCGCGTCAACTATAAATGTTCAAGGCAACTATACCGTACCTCATATTCAATCTTCTACCTCGCTCATCTTTTTGCGGTATTTGAAAATCCATACCGCAAACAGTACCATCCATCCCAGCTTTCCAGCCGAGCTGACAATGCACGAAATCTCACTATTTACAACACCAGAAAGTATCCCTACAATTGCAGTCAGACCCATAATAATATAGACAACCGCCACATACCCGGACGCTCTTCCGTAGGACTCTCCATCTATCGCGTTCCGGCGGAATGTCTTAATCATTCCGAGATAACTGAAATGATACATGATAACCATCATCGTGAGCACAATCATAATAATCAATGTGACGACTGCCGCTATGATCAGACTCTGTGTCTCAGATGCCCAGGCAGATACCACAAGCGCCACCGATATCACCAGGCCCGCCAGCATGATCAGGCAGTTCTTTATCATCGCGATGATGACCACTGCTTTCATAAGCGTAAATCCCACCCCGTTCATCCGGCTCTTCTTCGTTCTGCATGAAAATACAACAAGCCACAATCCCAGGCACATCAGAAGATCCGGCACCTGGAACACCAGATTCAGCACAATCGCATCCGTGTCCAGTTTCCCCATCAGTCTGATAAAATCATCCATGTAGCCAACTAACTGTTTCGGAAGCCTCACATCCGTGATCAGTCTCGCATACTGCGAAAAATTCAGTTCCTGCATGAAGATAGATGCAACTGACCCGACAAGAAATGCAGTCTGCAGCAGTGCCACCAGCAGAAAGAGCGGTGACTTCATCACACTTCGTGAGGTAGATCGGATTTTCTGGCCGATCACGCCCATCTGACGTGCAGCAGGACCTCCCTGCACTGCACCAGGGCGGCCTGCCCCTGCATTCCCCTGCATTGGACGGCCTGCACTATTTACCGGACGTGCCGTGCCAGTCATCGGACGCGTTCCGGCTCCTGCAGGACGGCCTGCACCGTTTACCGGACGTGCAGGACCATTCCCCTGCATTGAACGGCCTGCGCCTGGCATTGAACGTGCAGGACCATTTGCCGCACGATTCCCGGCAGCCGCCGGATGGCCTGTCCCATTTGCTGCGCCTGCCATACGAGGTGCATTTGCGCTACGATTTACCGCGCTCGTCGGATTCTGTCCATTCACCGGACGGTTTGCTCTCACCATCTGACTTTGTCCGCCCATCGGACGCCCCATCCCGGCCATCTGACCCTGCATTCCTGCCGCGCGATTCACACCGGCTGCCTGTCCGCTGTTACCTAATTCGTCTTTCTGTCCCGGCGCACCTGCTATCCGGTCCATTCCGGCTGCCTGGCTTCTGCCGTGAAATTCTCTGCGAATAACGCCGCTTTGCCCGTCATCCGTCATCATCCTCTGATCCTCTTCCTGTCCGTAAATATGAGGACCACTCTTCAGACGATGTGCCGGATGTCCCGGATCCTGCTGTACTGCGTGCCCAGCGATTTCCACCTCCGGCAACGCCACATTTTTTGCCGCCTCCGTCTCTCCCGATACAGCCTGGGCGTCTGACGATACAGAACTGTTCTCTGTCGGCGCTTTCTCCTGTCTCATGACTTCCGGCCCTGCAGTCTTTTTACTGTTCTGTTCTTCCGCTCCCGCAGCGGTTTGCTCTTTCACCGCATCCCCTGACTGCTCTGCTGCAGCAGACTGCAGAATTTTCCGCTCTATCAATTCCCGCTCAAATGCAATCTCCGGCTTATTTTCTTTATTTTCCTGTTTTGCAGCCAGGTCTGCCAAACCTTTTCCTACCCGCTGAGCTGCTTCCTGCGGTTCCTCTTCTAAAGTCGCTGCAACCTCCAGCTCGCTTCTGGCTGCACCGTCTCCCCGATCTCCCTCATCCAAATCCAAATAAGGATTACCGCATACTTCGCAGACTGTACTATTATCATCGCCCAAATTTCCGCAGATAATACACCGCTTCATTTTTGCTCCTCCTATCTTTCCACAAACACATCTGTCTGCAGGTTACTGTTTACGGGCAGCCTGCAGACAGAAATCTCTTTTATTATAGCGTATAACAGAAACCTGGGCAAGTAAAAATTGGAAGTTTCAAGCTATTTCAACAACATTTCCGCAGAAACCAGCTTTACACAGACTACAAACAACTCCGCCGCCAGCTCCAGCTCTTCCAGTGTCGGGAAGGACGGAGCAATTCGGATGTTGCTGTCATGCGGATCCTTCCCATATGGGAACGTTGCACCCGCACCAGTCAGCACCAGTCCTGCTTCCTTTGCTTTTGCCACAATCTGCTTCGCACAGCCATCCAGTGAATCGAAGGAAATGAAATATCCTCCCTTCGGATTCGTCCAGGTGCCGATCTCCAGACCGCCAAGTCCATCTGAGAGCGCTTTTTCTACCGCCTCAAACTTTGGCCGGAGGATTTCCGCATGCTTTCTCATGTGTGCATGCATGCCATCCATATCCTTAAAGAACCGCACATGGCGGAGCTGGTTCAACTTGTCGGGGCCGATGGTCTGGTAGTGCAGCGACTTGCGCGCGTCCGCCAGATTCGCCTCCGATGCCGCCATCGCCGCGATTCCGGAGCCCGGAAAGCTGACCTTCGATGTCGAAATAAATTTGTAGACCATATCCTCTGTGCCAGCCTTTGCGCACTCCGTCAGAATTTCCAGAATTACATCCTGGTCGTCCTCATACAGATGATGAATGGAATACGCATTATCCCAGAAGATGCGGAAATCCGGCGCTGCGGGCTTCAGCCGTGCAAACCTGCGAACTGTCTCATCAGAATACGAGATTCCGGTCGGATTCGAGTACTTCGGAACGCACCAGATGCCCTTAATCAGCGGGTCCTCCGCCACCAGCTTTTCCACCATATCCATATCCGGACCGGTCGGAAGCAGCGGCACATTGATCATTTCAATCCCAAAAAATTCTGTGATGCCGAAATGGCGGTCATAGCCCGGCACCGGGCAGAGAAATTTCACCTTTTCCAGACGTCCCCACGGCGTATGCCCGCAGACACCCATTGACATCGCGCGCGCCACCGTATCAAACATCACGTTCAGACTGGAATTCCCGTAAATTATGATATCTTTTTCCGGCACTTCCGACATATCGGCAAGGAGACGGCGCGCTTCCGGAATGCCATCCATAATTCCATAGTTCCGGCAGTCTACACCAGCCTCACAGACCATGTCGGAGCTGCTGTTCAGCACGTCCATCATCCCGTTCGAGAGGTCGAGCTGCGCCTTCGATGGCTTTCCGCGCGACATATCCAGCTTCATGCCTTTGGCCTTAATCTCCTGATATTTTGCCTCCATTGCTGCCTTTTCCTGCAGCAATTCCTCCCGTGTCATCTCTTTGTATGCTTTCATAATATATCGTCCTCCTCAGTGTCCATGTTGCACGTACAAATGTACGTACTCCGAAATTCACTTTTCCTATTCTATCGCCAGATCCTGCATTCGTCAAGTTTTTTGTAGTAAACACTGTCGTGCCTTATACCTGGATATCTCGATTTCATCCTCGATTTCCAGGTCGCGCTCCCCGGCAAGCGATTCCAGGTGATGACGGAACTCATGCAGCAACACTTTCCGGATCAGCGGCCTGAGCCCTTCCTCCTCCAGATACCCATAGCACTGCATAAAGGAGCCGTAGTAAAGCACAATAAACCGGCCGAGATAGCGGTCGCGGTGATATTCTCCCATAATAAAAAGATCATGCTCCTGCGCCTCCGGATGCAATAGGCAACGCTCACGGACCATGACTCCTCCATTCAGCTCCCGGAAAAAATCTTCCGGGAGCGTTTCGGCTAATTCAAATACTATTTCTTCAAATCGTTCCAGTGTGATCATACCATTCCTTTATACTACATGCCGATACAATACTATAAATTGCGTTACCAGCTCTTTTCTCCTGATTGCAGGAACCAAATTTTCATCTTACTCCAGAGCCTGCCGGATCAGCAGACACGTACTGCTGTGTTCACACTTGCCATAAGCACAGTCTGAAGACAGGATCTCCTTCGTCCCGTCCTCACGCACACAGACCTCACAGATCAGCATTCTGGACTGATTCTGTGTTTTACAAAATCCACTGACAAACACTTCCTCTTCCATATCTCCCACCTGTTTTTCTTTTTGTCCTGCCATGCAGGCTCACTTGTCCCGCCGCCTGTTCGCTGATGTACAATTTTTATCAGAAGCTGAGCTGCTATTTTCATTTTGCTTTCTGCCAACTGTAAAATTGCGCAGCGGATTTTCAAATTCATCAAACCCGTCACGAAGCTCTCCAATCTTCTGGAACAGCGCTTTCTTAATCTCCGCAAAGGACTCCTTATGCAGCTGCGACACTGCATTCGGGTTTCTGCGCAGCAGGCCGCGAATCGATTTGGAATACGTCTCCTGCATCCTTCCCTTCATAGCCCCGGCGCTCATGTACAGCTCCCGAAGCTCCTGCCGGATCTGATCCCTCGCCCTTCCGCTCGCGCCGAGCAGCGCAGTCTCCAGCTCGTCTTTCTTCACCGCCAGCTTTTTCAGCTCTTCTGTAATGCGTTCCTTCCGGATCAGGAAATCCCTCAGACGCATTGCCGCAATAAACGAGGTCACAAAGTCCGCCGTCAGGATTGGCGTAAGCACCAGCACCGCTGCCGTCACATACCGTTCATTTACTGCCAGCACCCACCTGGCAATATAACCCTGGAATACCTCTACGACCAGCACGGTCATCACGCCCCAGCAGAGCGTCCCCTTCAGGCAGACATAGCCATTGAGGTTCAGAAATTCTCCGGTATAATCCCAGTAACGCACCCGGAACAGCCGCTCCATCACATAGCCTGTCACATATTCCAGGAGCGTCGCAGCTACCATTCCAATGATACACATCGCGGGAATATTTCCCCGCACCGGAATCGTCACCACAAGAATACAGATCGCCCCGCTCCCATAAATAGGAAGAAACGGTCCCTTCAGGAACCCACGGTTGACCAGCTTCCTGGTACGGATGGATACGAAGCAGCTTTCCCACACCCATCCCAGGAAACAATAAATATAGAAAAACAATATCCACTGGGATAATGTATATGGTTCTGTCATCTCTGATTCTCCTGTTCCTGCCTCCTATTCGTCATCGTCCTCCTCTGCCGCAATGACACCGGACACGGATGATATCGTCCCCGCCACCACAACAACCGCAACGATCACCACAAACAAAATCAAAATCGCAATCAATATCTCTGTACTCATGCTGTTCACCTCAAATTTATTTAATTATTTGTGAATCTCAAGCAGCTTATTTTTCAGCTCCAGCTCCATCCGGTTCAGCTCCAGCTCCGCAGCGCGGCGCTTCTGGCGGCCATCCTCCTGAATCTTCAGCACCTCGTCAAACGTAGAAATCAATGCCTGATTCGTTGTCTTCAGTGTCTCCAGATCGACAATGCCGCGCTCCGATGCTTTTGCACTCTCGACCGTCGCCACCTTCAGCGCCGCCGCATTCTTCTTCAGCAGCTCATTCGTCATATCTGTAACCTCACGCTGCGCCTTTGCCGCCTGATTCGCATGCTCCACGCCGAGCGCTATCACCATCTGGCTCTTCCACAGCGGAATTGTATTGACAATCGTAGACTGGATTTTTTCTATCATGACAGTATCGCTCGACTGCACCAGACGGATCTGCGGCGCGGTCTGAATCGCGATCATCCTCGTCAGCTCCAGATCATGGATTTTCTTCTCAAAGCGGTCGCACAGATCTCCCAGATCCTTCGCCGCCTGCGCATCCTCCGGCAGATTGCTCTTCTGTGCCTTCGCCATCGCCTCTGTCAGCTCTGTCGCACGCACCTCTGCCAGACGCTTCTTGCCCGCGAGAATATACATGGACAGCTCTTTAAAATAAGACAGATTCAATCCATACATCTTGTCCAGCACAGCGACATCTTTCATCAGCTGCATCTGATGGCCTTCCAGCACCTCGCAGATCTTCTCTACATTGACCTCAGCCTTATCATACTTCGCCTTCATCGCGGTCATCTTATTGCCTGTCTTCTTAAACAGTCCGAGGAATCCCTTTTCTTCCTCCTCGACATCGAAGCTCTTCAGCTCAGTTACCAGATCTGAGATCATATCTCCAACCTCGCCGAGATCCTTTGTCTTTACATTTTTCAGCGCGTTCTCCGAAAAATCCGCCATCTTTCTCTGCGTGCCTGCCCCGTACTGCAGAATCCCGTTCGAATCATGGAGATTAATCTGGCGGCTGAAGTCATCTACCATTTTCCGCTCTGCATCCGACAAAATGCTGTCTGACAGCTGCGGTTCCACTGGCTTCTCCGGCTCTGGCTTTTCCGCTACCTCCTGCTTTTCCTCCACTGGCGTTCCGAATGTGAGCACCGGCGCCGGCGCCTCCGCGAAATCCTGAAACTGATCGTTCATGCCTGGTTCCTCCCGTATATTTTTGTAATGAAAATTTGTATCCCTACTATAATTTTATCCAAACCATATGTTCGCCTCTCATGCGAACCAGTAACCCTATCCAATATTGGCAAAGTCCTTCCCCGTCAGACCTTCCTGCGCCAGCATCGTATTCAGCACCGTGATATCCGATGAGATATCCCATGCCTTATCCTCAAAAAGATTGTCCAGCAGCTTCTCAAACGCGCTGTTCAGTGTATCCAGCGCCTGCTCAATCTCCTTCTTCGTTCCGGCAATGTTCTGCCCCTGGACAGGCTGTATATCCAGCTCACAGTAGGCATCCAGCAGCTTCTTCGTAGTTGGAAGATAGTAGCTCATCATCTTCTTCAGATCATCCACCACCTCCGGATCTTTCTCCGCTTCCGTAAAGATCCTCGTAACTACCGTCTCCAGGCGGTCCAGCTTTGCCGACATCTCCTCATCTTCAATCCGGTCATTGCATTCATGAATGTGCCGGATATAATTTTTCCCCTGTGAGATCAGCTCCATACACTCGGGACTCAGCTTCCTGCCATCCGCAGACTTCCCTGTGGGCTCCGTCTTTTCTTCTTTTTCTTTTTCCTTTTGTACAGTCTTCTCCCCGCGCTTCGCCTGTTCCTCAGACAGCTCACGCTCCACATAAGCCTGCTGTGTCGTCAGATACTGCTGATACGTAGCCTTGTCCGTGATCAGGCAGGTCTCCTTCTGATCAATATACCCCTGTGGGAAAAAACCGCGCCGGATCATCTTTTTCAAGTCCTTACGCACAAATTTGCTGCTCTCACCGACCGCAGATGCCAGCTCTTCAATCAGGCAGAATGTCCGCTCTCCCAGCACATCCGTGTATTTGCGAAAGCGCTTTGCCAGCCCGAGTCTGCTCTTCCCGGCTGCCCCAAGACACGCAAACCCTGCAAACAATACCCCAAGAATGCTGATTGGCGGCATCACTGTGGCTGTCCCCATCGTTATACCAATCGCTGCCAGTATCGCTAATGCCAGGCCAAGCATTCCGCCGCAGGTGTACCCGGTCCACTTCATCACCGTGCCGCTGATCTGCCCCGGAGCCTTGATCTTCTTGCGCACCGGATGGTACTGCTTCTTCTGCTGGCTCTGCTCCATGTTCCGGCGGATCTGATCTGCTGCGAACTGACGCGTTTCCCGTGCCCAGTCATACTCTCTCTTACGGGAATCCCGCGCCTCTTTGCGCACTTCTCTCCCCTGGTCACGTTCTGTGCCGCCTTGACTCGCACTATAATCCGACGCATTTCTGCCCCGTTCCCGCCAATATTCCTGATCCTGGCTCCTGCTATACCGGAATTCTCTGTCCTGTTCCTGTATTCTTCCGGAATTTCCTCCGTATCTCTTCCCTGCATCGCTGCGGCCAGGCCTCTCCCCGCGCGGACGGCTCGTTGTTCCTCCCAGCGAATCCCGGAATGCATCTTCCAGCCCGTCCATAGTATCATTCACTATATTGGAAATGGTCGTGCCAAGCTGAGAAAAATCTCCGCTGTCTACCGCACTCTGCACAATATTTTTAATCTGGTCTCCTGCCTCGTACCAGTCCTTCTTTGTCATAAATCCTCTTCTCCCACTCCATCACAGCTGTGCTTACCTACATCTCTGGTCTGCCATTTTCATTCATACGTTTGAGTATAGCACCTCCGCTGTTTTTGCGCAAGGAAAAGCGAAGCATATTAAGGAAAACGTTAGAGTGTGTTTGAAAAATGCTCTAGAGAAAAAGGAGCTTCCGCTTTTCCGCGGCAGCCCCTCTGAATGCTTTACTGCTCCTTATATCTGTCCTGTATCTCCTCCGTTACAGATACCAGCTCTTTTCCTGTATCCCTGATCTTACCAGTATCTTCTTGCACAGCACGGTGTGCGGTAGCTGTAATCCGAAATAATGATGCCGGTGGTCGGACTGCTTGCGTGTACGACCTGGCCGTTGCCCATATAGATGGTGACATGACCGATTCCATTGTCGCCATAGTAGAACAGCAGATCACCTGCCTGGATACTTCCAAGGTCTACCGGTGTACCGCTCCCGGCCTGCGATGCCGCTACACGCGGGATACTGATGCCGAAGTTTGCAAATACTGCCTGTGTGAATCCGGAGCAGTCCGCCCCGCCAGTCAGGCTTGTACCGCCATATACGTACGGACCACCTACATACTGCAATGCAAAATCTACAATCTGCTGTCCCAGGCCGGAGCTTACCGGTTCCTGATAGGTCGGCTCTTCGTAAGTCGGCTCCTGATAAGTCGGCTCTTCATAGGTCGGCTCTTCATAGGTCGGTTCCTGTGCTGCAGCTGCTGCTGCCGCTGCTTCTGCTTCCGCCTGCGCCTGTGCTGCCGCTGCCGCCGCTGCTTCTGCCTCGGCCTGTGCCTGCGCTGCAGCCGCTGCCTGTGCCTCCGCGTCCACAGAAGACTGTGCCTGCGCATCCGCTGCCGCCTGTGCGTTCAAATACTCCTGATATTTCTGCTGCGCTACGGCTGCCGTATCATAGACTGCCTGCTCGTCTGCACCCTGTGTCGCCTCATCTGCTGCTGCCTGCGCATTCAGATACTCCTGATATGCTGCATCTGCCGCTGACTGTGCATCTCCGCTGCCCTGTGCTGCTGCCGCCGCTGCCGCATCCGCCGCGAGCTGTGCCTGGTATGCTGCGTCCGCTGCCGCCTGATCCGCTGCAAGCTGTGCCTGATATGCCGCATCTGCCGCTGCCTGATCTGCCTCCTGCTGTGCCAGGTATGCCAGCCATTCCTGATTCAGACGCTCCTGCTCTGCCTCAGACTCTGCCAGATAATCCAGCCACTCCTGATCCAGCCTCGCCTGCTCCTCTTCCAGCGTCTCCGCCGTTGCATAGTAGGTATCGTAATCTACATAGTAAGCATTTATGTATCCATAAACGTCATTTCCAAGCGCGACCTTCATCCAGTCGCCTTCATACTCCACAACTTCCAGTTCGTCTGAGCTGTACACAGTACCGATCGGCTCAGAATCCTCCGACGGCTCAGAACGAACCATCAGCGCATCCGGATATACCGTAGCCACATTGTAAGCAACCTGCTCTGCGATGGCATCCGCCTCCGCACCAGTCGCAAAGAACTCTGCCTTGACATATCCTGTCGCATTACCGGACTGTACCTGATACCAGTCGCCAACCTGCGCGAGAATCGTCACAGAACCATTGTTGTATACCTTGCCAACTGCTTCGCTGTCTGCGCTTGCTTCTGTTCTTACATTAATATAATCCTCGCACTGCGCAAATGCGATCGAGCCGCTCATGCTTGTATCAACCACCGGCTCTGTCTCCGGCGCTGCTGTCTCTTCCGGAGCCTGCACATCCTCCTCACCAGCAGAAGCGCCCATTGCCGTGGTATCCTCCGCCACACCGGTCTCAGATGCCTGTTCCGAAGTCCCGGTCTCCGTGGTCTGCTCTGAAGCTTTCGTCTCTTTTGTGGAAGTCTCCGGAGCTGTCTCGGATGCCGTCTCTGCAGCCTTACTCTCTGTCTCCCCGGCTGTCTCCGGTGCGGTCTCTTCCGCGGAGGTCTCCCGCCCTGTCACTACTTGAGGCGCATTCGTCTGAGTCTCTGTCTCATCCATTTTCTGAAGCTCCTTCTGAAACGATGCAGATCCCAATCCCGCCAGTGCGTTGCTTGCTGCAAGCGATGTGGAGCTCATCCCCGTTACTGTCATCCCTGCTGCAATCGCGCAGGCTGTGAACTTCATAACTGCCTTTTTCATGATCTATCAAACCTCCAAAACGTTGACCGTTTAAATTTATTACGAATTTATTACATTTATTACGCTGCTATCATAACAAATATGAACTCGGATGTCAAGCATTATGAAGATTTTTTTAATTTTTTTTCGAAATTATTACTGTATCAGGGTTTTTCCTCTCAAAAAAGAAGTACACCAGAAGGAAAAACAAGTAATATTATTCCCGGATCAGGTAATCCTGCACAGATGCCACTGCATTCGCGCCGTCTGCAGCCGCTGTCACGATCTGCCGCAGTTGTTTTGTCCTGATATCCCCCGCAGCAAAGATTCCCGGCCTGCTGGTCACACCATCTTCCCCTGCAACAATGTATCCATCTTTATCAATTTGTAATAATTTTGTAATGATTCCAGTTTCCGGCACCATCCCCACCGCGATAAAGACTCCATCGAGATCCAGCATCCGCTCGCTGCTATCCTTCTTATTCTTAAGCCAGACGCCCTCTACATGCTCTTCACCCAGGACCCGTGTCACTTCCGTATCCCACAGAATTTCTACATTTTCGCATTCCCGAAGCTTCTTTTGAAGAATCGCGGCCGCGCGAAGGCTGTCTCTCCGGTGAATCAGATATACCTTCTCACAGCCCTTTGCGAGAAATAAAGCGTCCTCTACTGCCACATCCCCGCCGCCGACCACTGCAACCTTCCTTCCTTTAAAGAAAGCGCCGTCACACGTCGCACAATAGGAAACACCCATCCCCGCCAGCTGCTCCTCTCCGGGCACTCCAAGCTTCCGGTACCTGGCTCCCATCGCGAGAATGACTGTCCGCGCTCTATATTCCTCTCCATCGGTGTAGAGTACCTTAATCCTGCCCTCATCCTCCGTCTCTATATGCCTTACTTCTATTGTAATAAATTCCGCGCCAAGCTGTTCTGCGTGCTCCCGCAGCTTCATCCCCAGCTCAAAGCCTCCGATCCCGGGCAATCCCGGATAATTGTCCACCTCGTGCGTATTCAGCACCTGCCCGCCGCTCACGTACTCCTTCTCCAGCACCACAAAGGACAATCCCGCACGCTGCGCATAAATCGCTGCCGCCAGCCCTGCCGGCCCTGATCCAACAACAATCAAATCATATACCATGTGTTACGCCTCCTTCTAATCGCTGTTTTATCATTTTTCCCTGATCTTTTCGTTCTTATTTAGCCTGGTACAATGTCCGTCAAATCAATGGTTATTTAATACTGACGGATTTCGTTTTCTATACATTTATTGTACCCGCCGCAGCTTCACGCGTCAACAGCTAAAAGCCAGTATCTTCTATTATAATATGCCCCCGGGAAAGAGACAGCATAGCTGCCGCAGATTGGCTGTGAAGCAGCAGCTCCACACAGCCACAGACAGAAGCGGACATTTATGGCCGCCAAAAACAATTGACAAATATCCTCCTTTCTGCTATCTTAATTATGATAATCATTACTGTTATTAGGAGAACACTATGACCCAGAGAAAGCACAGCCGACAGCGGGATGCTATCAAAGCATTTCTGACAAGCCGCACTGATCATCCGACCGCTGATATGATCTACACCTGTCTGCGCGAAGACTACCCGAATATCAGCCTTGGCACCGTTTACCGGAATCTGACACTGCTGACCGAGCTCGGTGAGGTCGCACGCATCTCAACAGGAGACGGTGCAGATCATTACGATGCAAATACCTCGCAGCATCACCATTTTATCTGCAGTGTCTGCCAGAATATTTATGACCTTCAGATCGACGCTATGGATTCTATCGATTCCGTGATAGGCCGGGCGACTGCGCACTGCCAGGGGCGTATCGATCACTACCGTATCAATTTCTATGGGACCTGCGCGCGCTGCCTGAAAGTGCATCCCGAACACCATTCACAGCCTGCAGAGTAAGGAACAATGTTACTGTTCACAAGTTTTTTTGAAACCGGGCTTGACAAAGCACTTCCCAGATGCTATAGTAAAACAGTAATAATTACTGATTTCAATTTCAAATTATAAAAGTAAAGGAGATTACACAACATGAAAAAGTTTGTATGCAGCGTATGTGGCTATGTTTATGAGGGTGAGGCAGCTCCGGAGGTATGTCCGATCTGTAAGGCTCCGGCTTCTAAGTTCGTTGAGCAGGGCGCTGAGATGGTATGGGCAGCTGAGCACGTAGTTGGCGTTGCCGCTGACGTTCCGGAGGACATCAAGGCTGATCTTCGCGCGAACTTCGAGGGCGAGTGCTCTGAGGTTGGTATGTACCTTGCGATGGCAAGAGTTGCTCACAGAGAGGGATATCCGGAGATCGGCCTCTACTGGGAGAAGGCAGCATACGAGGAGGCAGAGCATGCATCCAAGTTCGCAGAGCTGCTCGGCGAAGTCGTTACTAACAGCACAAAGAAGAATCTTGAGATGCGCGTAGAGGCTGAGAACGGCGCTACCGCTGGCAAGACAGATCTTGCAAAGCGTGCAAAGGCTCTGAATCTTGATGCGATCCATGACACCGTTCATGAGATGGC
>DKWE01000076.1:42026-66987 GCA_002491565.1 Lachnospiraceae bacterium UBA7160
ATGGCTCGTGACGAGGCTCGTCATGGCAAGGCATTCGCTGGACTTCTGAAGAGATACTTCGGCGAATAATCTAACTGATACTACGCTCATAAGCGCTTTGTACGTTTGAGTGTTACTTCATTTCGAATACTTTCCTTAATTATACTATGCGCGTCTGCTTTTGCGGGCGCGCATTCAAATTTCACCCGGCCATGTAGATTTTTGTCTCCATCTGGTGATGCAATAGTTACTTATACTTTAATGCCCCTATTCACTCTGACAGCACTGCCTTGTTTTTTCCTCTGTTGCGTTGTCATCAGGCAACGATACCACCGCTCCACACGGCTTCTGAGACCTCAGGCTTCCTTTCTTTTTCACTTGTAGGAATTTCTCCTCTATGATACTATAGCGATGATAAAATCTGTAATGTGAGGAGTTGAACTATATGGCAAAAAAAGCTCCTTCTCCCTGGGAGGAAAAGAGCGTTACCCGCGATATAATCTTCTGCCTGCTCGGCATCCTGTCCTTTTTGGCAGCCGCAGCACAGCATTTTTTATACAGCGCTTCCTGGATTACTTATTTTAACCTGGGAACAGAACTGGCTTTTTTCATCGAATACGTCTATCTTGCAACAAAATCCGGAAATGTCCGCGCATACATTTCCAAACACACCACGGAGACACTCTGCCTCCTGCCCTTTCCCGCTTTTAAGCTGCTTGCGCTCTACCGGCTGCGCTATATTGTGCGGCACAGCAGGCTGAAACATCTGCCCAAGGTCCGTATGATTGCCTCCTTTACAAAGCCATTCCGGGCGCTTGCCCTGCACGCAAAAGAATTTCTGGATATGAACGGCTTCAAATACATGCTGGTGATGGTGACAATCTGCGTCCTGATCGGCACATTCGGCATCATGGCAACCGAACAGATGAACTTCGAGGATGCGCTCTGGTGGGCATTCGTGACCGCGACTACTGTGGGCTACGGGGACCTGTCCCCCTCCACACCGTACGGGAGACTCATCGCGATGGCATTGATGATCGTCGGGATCGGCCTCATCGGATCAGTCACCAGTACCCTGACGAATCTCTTTATAAATATGAAGCCTGACACGGTTTCTCTTCAGGATGAACTGATCTTGCAGGTCAAAAGCAATCTTGACCGCCTGGACGAGCTGAGCGATGAGGAGGTTGAGGAGCTGTGCGAGCTGATCCGGCTTCTGCACACGCATCCAAAATCCAGCCGCACATCCTCTATATAAAACGTCCAGCGTCCGGCTTTCAGCGCGGCACAGCGCTATGCACGTACCCAGCCGCACTGCCTCCATGCAAAAGTCCAGCGTCCGGCTTTCAGCGCGGCACAGCGCAATGCACGTACCCAGCCGTACTGCCTCTATGTAAAGCGCCCGCCCCAAAAGCTCCGCTTCCGAACCAGACGCCATCATCTATTTAAAGCAGCCGGTAATTCTGTATATCACCCATCAAAGATTCAAACCCCTTCTGCATAACTAACCGGCTGCGCGCTCTTACGCGCATCGTATTTTTTCTTTTTTCTCCTGATCTAGTATATCCATTTTTCTAAAAAATGTTACCGCCGGAAAATGTAATCCCATCACTCCAGAAATTGCACCGGGTCAACCGGCTGGTCCTCCTTCGTCATTGCAAAGTACAGATTGCTTCCTTCCCGGCTGTAGTATTTGGTCGGCTCACTGACATATCCGACCAGAGTACCAGCCTCGACGATATCACCCTCCTCGACCGCCAGCTCCTTTAGCTGTCCGTATGTCAGCTTATAGCCGTTTCCGATATTCATCACCAGAGTTGTGCCCGTCTCCTCATCAACATAGATCGATTCTACAATACCCTTTGCAGCCGCCAGCACCTGATTGCCCGCCTCACTGCCAATCACCAGCGCCGGATTGTACTTATACTGGTTCAGCGTCGGGAAATAGACGCTGCCATCCATACTGTAGTCGATCAGGATCGTCCCAGCCGCAGGCCACATCAGATAGTTCTCGCTTGAAAAATCAATTCCTTCCATTAAAAGAAGCTGCTCCGAGATCACCCCGGTCGAAGAAGCCTGCGCTGCTTCCCCATCCGCAGCGCTTCCATCCATGGAAGCTGCGCCATCCGCTGAGGCCGATACTTCGCTTCCTGATGCAGCTTCATTTCCTGATGTGTCACTGCCGGATACAGTTTCATTACCTGCACCACTGTCAGCTCCATCTGCATCCGATGCTCCTTCAGACACATCAGCACCCAGGTCCGCGCCATCCACTGCCGCCTCATCCGCCACACCGGTTCCATTCACTTCTGCCGCTGCCGCCGGATCATCTGCCGCAGATGCATCCTGGTTTCCTTCCGCTTCATTTCCAGAAACTGTTCCATCCGCTGTCAGATCAGAGTTTTCCTGCGTATTTCCTTCATTTTCTCTGTCTTCCTTTCCCTGGTCATCCAGCATGGCAAGATCGCCAATCTCAGTCTCCACTGCCTGCTTTTCATTCGTTCTGCGCGTCTGGTCTACTGCCACAATACCGCCGAGCACCAGAATTCCCGTCATGCACAAGCCCAGTGTCCAGATGCTGCTGCGCCTTGTCAGGACTTCTTTCCATCTTCTCATATCCATATCATTCACCCATCCTTTTCCCGTGAGCCGCATTGTGCATCTGCCCACGTAGCCTAGATTTCTCTCAGCCCTGGAAGTTTCCTGTCCTGCCGCTCCAATTTCCGGTACATCGTCACTTATGAGTTACTGTTCACGCCCTCGCTGTCCCGCAGGGTGTTTTCGTGCAGAATGCACGAAGATCCCGAGGGCAGCAGCACCAAAATGCGCGTTTCACGCATTCTGTGTGCATTTCGAAGCGTGTTATTGTTTGCGGCCAGGAGCACCGTGAACAGCAACACTTATGATACGTCATACCAGTCCGGACAGCATCTCAGAGAACCGTTCCTACTGATTTAATGATAGGATTGCCAAAAACGCACAACTTATACAGGAAAAACAAAAAGGCTGCCATTTGACAGGCCGCAAAAAAAGCTGCCACAGTAAGAGAAATCATTATCTTTTCTCTTACTGTGGCAGCTATGTCACATTCATTCTTAGGTCACTTATAAATGAACCCTTGCGCAAAATGGCAAAATTAGTTCCGGTTTATCCGGGTTTGGCGCTTATAGATGAACCCTTGCGCAAAATGGCAAAATTGGGTTCCGGTTTATCCGGATTAAGGAAGCTTAGAAGGACATCGGATCTACCGTGATCTCTACATGGTCCAGATGCCAGATCTCATCTACATACTGCTGAATCGTCCGGTCTGAAGTGAACTTGCCGCAGCATGCCATGTTCATCATCGCCATCCGCGCCCAGCGCGCCTCATCGCGGTATGCTTCCTCTACGCGTCTCTGCGCCTCCGCATATGCCTTGAAGTCCGCCAGGATGAAGTACGTATCCGCACGGTCACTGCTGTTTGTGTTCAGCAGAGAATCATAGATATCGCGGAACAGCTCCGGATTATTTCTGGAGTACTCGCCATTGATCAGCTGCATCAGTACACGGCGGATATCCTGGTCATTGTTGAAGTAGTAGGTCGGATTGTAGCCGCCCTCGTTCTCGAACCGGATGACCTCATCGGCAGAGAGTCCGAAGATAAACGCATTCTCCGCGCCCACTTCCTCGACAATCTCCACATTCGCGCCATCCATCGTGCCGAGCGTCGGAGCGCCATTCAGCATAAACTTCATGTTGCCCGTACCGGATGCCTCCTTACTTGCCGTAGAAATCTGCTCTGAGACATCTGCAGCCGCAAAGATCAGCTCTGCGTTCGATACGCGGTAATCCTCGATGAAGACCACCTTCAGCTTGCCGTTGATGGACTTATCATTATTGATCACATCTGCCACGCTGTTGATCAGCTTGATGGTCAGCTTTGCGCGGCGGTAGCCTGCTGCCGCCTTCGCACCGAAGATAAAGGTTCTCGGATAGAAGTCCATCTCCGGATGATCCTTGATCTGGTTGTACAGGTACATCACATGCAGGATATTCAGCAGCTGGCGCTTATACTCATGCAGACGCTTCACCTGCACATCGAAGATCGAGCGCGGGTCTACATCAATGCCATTGTGCTCCTTGATATACTTCGCAAGGCGCAGCTTGTTCTGGTACTTGATATTCATGAACTCCTGCTGGGACTTCTTGTCATCCACATAGAGCTTCATCTTCCCGATCTGCGGCAGATCGGTGATCCACTCGTCGCCGATGTGGTCTGTCACCCAGTCTGCAAGCAGCGGATTCGCATGCAGCAGGAAGCGGCGCTGTGTGATACCGTTCGTCTTATTGTTGAACTTCTCCGGCATCATCTCATAGAAATCTCTCAGCTCCTGGTTCTTCAGAATCTCCGTGTGCAGACGCGCTACACCGTTTACCGAATAGCCAGCCGCAATTGCCAGATGCGCCATCTTGACCTGTCCGTCATAGATAATCGCCATCTTGCGGATCTTCTCCTGATTGCCCGGGTACTTTTTCTGGATCTCCCCGACAAACCGGCGGTTGATCTCTTCGATGATCTGGTAAATACGCGGAAGCAGTCTCGAGAACAGCTCGATCGGCCATTTCTCCAGCGCCTCTGCCATGATCGTATGGTTCGTGTAGGCACACGTTTTCGTCGTGACCTCCCACGCCTCATCCCACTCCAGGCCTTCCTCATCCAGCAGGATCCGCATCAGCTCCGCGATCGCTACCGTCGGATGGGTATCATTCAGCTGGAAAGTTACCTTCTCGTAGAACTTCCGGATATTGTTGTGCGTTCTCTTATACTTTTCAATTGCCTCCTGCACGCTCGCAGAAATGAAGAAATACTGCTGCTTCAGGCGCAGCTCCTTGCCTGCATAGTGGTTGTCGTTCGGATAAAGGACATCGACGATATTCTTCGCCAGATTCTCCTGCTCTACTGCCTTCTGATAATCACCCTTGTCGAAGGAATCAAGGTGGAAATCATTGATCGCTTCCGCATCCCACACGCGCAGGGTATTGACGACATTATTGTTGTATCCGAGAATCGGCATATCGTACGGAATCGCGCGGACAGACTGATAACCCTCCTGGATGAAATTGTTCCTGCGGCGCTTCTCATCATACTCCACACGCACATAGCCGCCGAACTTGACGATCTTCGCATACTCCGGGCGGCGCAGCTCGAACGGATTGCCGTCCTTCAGCCAGTTATCCGGCACCTCTACCTGGAAGCCATTCTCGATCTTCTGCTTGAACATTCCATAGTGGTAACGGATACCGCAGCCGTATGCGGAATATCCCAGCGTTGCCAGTGAATCCAGGAAGCAGGCTGCCAGACGGCCGAGGCCGCCGTTTCCAAGCGCTGCATCCGGCTCCTGATCCTCAAGGACATTGAGGTCGAAGCCCATCTCGGTCAATGCTTCCTTTACTTCCTTGTACGCGCACAGGTTGATCAGGTTGTTGCCAAGTGCACGTCCCATCAGGAACTCCATCGACATATAGTAGACGGTCTTCGGATCATCCATCTCGTACTGCTTCTGCGTTGCCAGCCAGTTATTGATGATCAGGTCTTTCACCGCGTACGAGACAGCCTGGAACAGCTGCTGCTGATTTGCCTCATCCATCGTCTTGCGGTAAAGGTTTCTGACGTTTTCCTTTACGCGCTCTTTAAACTCTTCCTTATCAAATGTCTTATTCATTCCATGCATCCTTTCTGATTTTGTAACTGTTCCATGCTCTCACAGAGCGCAGCCGCTGAACAGTTACCTGATTTTTTCATACTCCTCCGCAATTCTCCAGTTATCTGAAGCCCCGCAGCGCACAAATTGCGACGCAGGTCCACACCCTGATGCTCCACAATTCTACATTCTCTCAACGCCAAGCGTCACTGTTTCCCCATTGATGTTCCATTCCTTGCTGTATCCGGAAACCGTGCCGTATACGACAGCTACTGCCAGCACTTCTTTCTCGATCTCAGCCTCATACTTTCTGAAGATTGCATCTATCTTATCGTTATCCTTCATGGATACCGTTATTTTATCCATCACCTCGAAGCCTGCTTCCTTACGCATCGTCTGGATCTTGCTGACCAGCTCACGCACAAAGCCCTCCTCGATCAGTTCCGGTGTCAGATTCGTGTCGAGCACAACGGAAACCTCTCCGTTCGCCTCGCTGACAAAGCCTTCCGTCTGCGCCGTCTCAATCAGAAGATCCTCCTCTGCGAGAACCACCTCGCTGCCATCGACATCCAGATGGAGCGCACCGGTCGACTTCAGCTCATTCATCGCCGCATTTCCGTCGAGCGCCGGGAGCATCTGGCGGATCTTTCCGAGCAGCTTGCCATACTTCGGACCCACCGTGCGCATCTGCGGCTTGAAGCTGTAGGAGATAAATCCGCTCACATCATCCGCGAACTCAACTGCCTTTACATTCAGCTCATCACGGATAATTGCAAGGAAGTACTCAGGAAGCTCTTCCGGAGCCTTTACATACATCCGCGCAATCGGCTGGCGGTTCTTGATGTTCGCCTTGTTGCGGCACGCACGGCCGAGCACGACGACCTTCAGCACCTCATCCATATCCTTTTCCAGCTCTTTGTCAATCCACTCCTCGCAGACTGCCGGGAAATCGCACAGGTGAATGCTCTCCGGAGCCGCCGGATCCACCTTCACCACGATATTCCGGTAGATTTCCTCCGTCATGAACGGAATCATCGGAGCTGCCGCCTTGCACGTATTCACAAGCGCAGTGTAGAGCGTCATATACGCGTTGATCTTATCCTGCTCCATGCCCTTTGCCCAGAACCGCTCACGGCTTCTGCGGACATACCAGTTACTCATCTCTTCTACGAAATCCTCGAGCGCACGCGCCGCCTCCGGGATCCGGTAATTGCCCAGATTGTCGTCCACGGCCTTCACCATGGAATTCATCTTGGAGAGAAGCCACTTATCCATCACCGGCAGCTTCTCATAATCCAGCGTGTAATTCACCGGATTGAACTGGTCGATCTCCGCATACAGCACGTAGAATGCATACGTATTCCAGAGTGTGCCGAGGAACTTATTCTGCCCCTCCTGCACTGCCTTGTCATGGAAACGGCTCGGCAGCCACGGAGCGCTGTTCGAATAGAAATACCAGCGAATCGCGTCGGCTCCGTGCTTTTCCAGTGCCTCAAACGGATCGACGGCATTCCCCTTCGACTTACTCATCTTCTGGCCATTTTCATCCTGCACAAGGCCAAGGACAATGACATTCTCGAACGGAGACCGGTTAAACAGCAGCGTCGAGATCGCCATCAGCGAATAGAACCAGCCTCTCGTCTGATCCACCGCTTCGGAAATAAACTGCGCCGGGAAATGACTCTCAAAAAACTCTTTATTTTCAAACGGATAATGATACTGCGCAAACGGCATCGAACCGGAATCGAACCAGCAGTCGATAACCTCCGGCACACGATGCATCGGTTTGCCGCACTTCGGGCAGCGCACCGTCACCTGGTCAATAAACGGACGATGGAGCTCGATCTCCTCCGGACAGTCATCCGAGAGCTCATGCAGCTCTGCCTTGCTGCCGATCGACTGCATATGGCCGCACTCGCACTCCCAAATATTCAGCGGTGTGCCCCAGTAACGGTTCCGCGATACCGCCCAGTCCTGCACATTCTCCAGCCAGTCGCCGAAACGGCCCTTGCCGATGCTCTCCGGCACCCAGTTGACCGTATTGTTGTTGCGGATCAGGTCCTCTTTCACTTCCGTCATCCGGATGAACCACGACTCGCGCGCATAGTAGATCAGCGGCGTATCGCAGCGCCAGCAGTGCGGATAGCTGTGCTCAAACTTCGGCGCGGAAAACAGCAGTCCTCTCGCATCCAGATCCTTGATCACCTCAGGAGATACCCCTGGCTCATTCTCCAGGTCCTTTCGCGCGACGCAGGAATGCCCGGCCCACTTTGTCTCCTTCGTCATCATACCGTTTTCATCTACAAGCTGCAGGAACGGAAGGTCATACTTTCTTCCAACCTTGCTGTCATCCTCACCGAATGCAGGAGCAATGTGCACGACACCAGTACCATCTGTCATCGTGACATAGCTGTCACAGACGACATAGTATGCATTCTTCGGGAGAGCCACCGGATAGAGTGCCTCATACTCTTTGTATTCCAGATCCGTTCCCTTATATGTCTCAAGGACATCGTACGTCCCCTCGCCGAGCACCGTATCCGCCAGCGCCTGTGCGAGATAATATACGTAGTCCTCTTCCTTCATCTTTACCTTAATATAGGTCTCATCCGGATTCACGCAGAGCGCAACGTTCGACGGCAATGTCCACGGTGTCGTCGTCCATGCCAGGATATACGCATCCTCGCCCTTTACCTTAAAGCGCGCAACCGCAGAGCGCTCCTTGACATCCTTGTAGCCCTGTGCTACCTCGTGGCTTGAAAGCGGAGTCCCGCACCGCGGGCAGTACGGCACAATCTTGTGTCCCTTGTACAGCAGACCTTTATCCCAGATTTTCTTGAGCGCCCACCACTCGGATTCGATAAATGTGTCGTCATATGTGACATATGGATCGTCCATATCTGCCCAGAAGCCAACGGTCGAAGAAAAATCCTCCCACATGCCCTTGTACTTCCAGACGCTCTCCTTACAATGGTGGATAAACGGCTCCAGCCCGTACTCCTCGATCTGCTCCTTGCCGTCGAGTCCGAGCATCTTCTCGACCTCCAGCTCAACCGGAAGGCCATGCGTATCCCATCCTGCTTTTCTCGGGACAATCTTCCCCTTCATCGTCTGATAACGCGGAATCATATCTTTGATCGCACGGGTAAATACGTGACCGATATGCGGCTTGCCGTTCGCAGTCGGCGGTCCGTCATAAAACGTATACGTCTCGCCCTCCCTGCGGTGCTCCATACTCTTTCTGAAAATATCCTGTTCCTTCCAGAACTTCTCGACCTCTTTTTCATGCTCGACAACCTTCCGGTTGGTAGCTACCTTATCGTACATAGGCCTGCCTCCATGAATCGTGAATTTTTCTTTTTTCGCCTTTTTACTAATATATACACGTCCACCTATTATAGCCTACGAAATGACCGCTTGTCAATTTATGATGTGCTGAAAATGCTTCTAATTTTCATTGATTTTTTCACGCATTTCCCTTATACTGATAGAATAGTTGCCGCTTAGCCTGCAGCGCGGCGCTGATTTTCCATATTATACCATAGGTTTGCTGTGAGCTGAACTTCTGCGGTGCATCCGTTCTCTGTGAGCGGATCCATGTGTTTTGTTTTTTTCGCTGTGATCCGGGACTCCTGTAATGTATCGAACCCCCGTAGTTTAGCTGCATTCTGATACCCGTGGTGTATCTGTGTGGGAGCGGCCGCAGACTGCTGCTGTGATCGGCAATACGATTAAGGCGGTTATCCGCCGGAAAGAAAAGAGAGTGATTCAGAAACAAATGAGTAACCTTTTCAACATGGACAACGGTTTTTTCCGCGCCCTCTCCAAGCTCGCTGACCTGATGATCCTGAACATCCTGTTCATCATCTGCTGTATCCCGATCTTCACGATTGGAGCGTCGCTGACCGCAATGTACTATGTCACACTGAAGATGGCCGAGAATGAGGAAGGCTACATTGCCAGAGGCTTCTGGAAGTCCTTCAAGCAGAATTTCAAGCAGGCCACCATCATCTGGCTGATCATGCTGGTCTTCGGCATCGTCCTGGTGCTCGACCTCCTCATCATGCGAAGCGCCACCGGAACGGCAGCGAACGTGATACGCGTCCTGATCATTGCTACCACAGTCGTTTACATGATGGTTTTTACCTATGTATTCCCAACGCTGGCGCGCTTCTACAACACCACAAAGACAACGCTGCGGAACGCTTTCATCATGGCGATTGCTGATTTTCCCCGCACGATAGCGATGCTTCTCATTACTATCGGTTCCGTCATTGTGACATTCCTGACCCAGTACACACTGTGGTATGGAATGCTGGTCTGGACGCTGGCAGGTTTCTCCCTTGTGGCTTTTGCTAATTCTTTCTTCCTGAAGAAAATTTTTGCAAAATATTCTCCAAAGGATGAGACAGCAGAAGCGGAAACGAATCCAGATTCCTGGTCGGTAGACGACATGCCGGCAAGCGAATTCGACGCAAAGCCTTCTGAGAATGAGGAAATGATTACTGATAGTACTACTGACAGTACAAAGACAGCAGAGGCGCTTCCCGAATACAGTGGGACAGATTCCGCAGACAGTGCTACGGATGAGAACAAAGCGGAAAGTAAAGAATAAAACTGCATTCTTCTTTAACAGCTTTTAAAAGGAGGGTGTGTGGCAGTCAGGCGCACCACCACAGAAAGAACCGCCGGGAGATATCTCCCGGCGGTTCTGTTTTACTGTTATCTTATGAGCACTATCTTTATTTTATCTTCATTTCATGCATTCCATACCGCTCCGTAGATGGTCAGAAGCTTTGTAATCTGTGCATCCGTTATTCTGGAGAGTGCGGTCTGGATTGCTGCGTAGGTCTGCGGTCTGGAAGCCTGCAGAGCTGCCGGATTCTCGGTGTAGTTCTTGAAGGACTCTGCAAAGTACTCTGCGCTATTCTGCAGCACGTAGCTCTTGTTGAATGCGGTATACTTCGACTTCTCGCTGTTGAAGATATTCACGAAGTCAGCAGATGTATCCATATTGCCAGCGATGAAAGCTACAAAGTGTCCCAGCTCGTGGTAGATCGTCGCGTCTGCCTTCTTAAGCGTAATGGTACGTGTTCTTGCGTCGCACAGTCCGGAGTAAGAAACGCTGGAATTCACTACTACCTTGAAGCCAAGCTTCTGATATGCATTCAGCACTCTCGAATCTGCCTTCGGGGCAATCTTCGTGATCTCGATAGCTCCCTGTGCATTGCTTCCCTGTGCACTGCTGCTGCCCATGGATGCCTGCGAAGAGGTCTTATTGGACTCTGTCGTCTGTGCTACCGGAGTAACAGTCTTAGTAACAGTCGTCTTCACAGTGGTCAGCTGTGTATTAATATTGGAACCCTTCTTGTACTGATTCGTTACGCTGGTCTGTGTAACGGTCTCAGTCTTTGTGGTCGCTGCGCTCGTCTTTTTCGTGGAAGTCTTCTTCTTTGTTTTAGTCTTACCCTTCTTGGTGTAAGTCTTCTTGGAAGCCGTCTTCATCTTGATCTTCTTTGTAGAAGTCTTGGTCTTTGTGGACGTTGTCACGGTCGCCTTAGCCAGAGGAGTCTCTTCTTCTTCGATAGCGACTGTTCCGTCTGTATCCGTGTAAGTCACGAGTTCCGGCACTGCCTGGTTGTGATTATACGTCCATGTGCTTCCGCCAATTACGATTGCTGCTGCCAGCATCAGGCTTCCAGCCTTCATTGTAGTAGTTTTGAACATTTCTCTCATTTTCTGATTTTTCATGATTTCTACCTCCCTGAATGTGTTTCTGATATAAGTTAATCCGGGATGTAAAAAACCGCTAATTATATTAATCAGCGGTCACCATTTACGCACCCCCATATGTAATTTTCTCTTCTCAGAGATTCCATCAATATTTAGAATCTCTTTTCTTGCTACATCTTCGCACTTCTTCTGCAAAAATGCTTTTAAGAAAATTACAATTCAGCGATAACACTCGCTGTGGAAATGTGGCAACCGGCTGTCATAGTTCCGAAACTATTATCAGAACCGTAGACCCTTGGCTTTGCGTCCCCGCTTTTCAACAGGTTTGCCTTTATATCAGAATTATTTGTTTGTTTGTGCCTATATAATAATCCGTATTTTTCCATTTGTCAATACCTTTTTTGAAATTTTTTTAAAAATTTTTTCAGGCCGGAACGCCCATTCAGCCACAGACAGGAGCTGCGTAGCAAGCGGGGCGCTGTGTGCCAGTGGCACACGTTTAGCGCCGACCGAAGCGGCAGCGCAGACCTGCGGCTTGCATGGCCCCCGGCTGAACTGTAACGGCATTTGTCTCTGGCTGTGTAGAAGTCAGATTCTCCTGCAGCAGTACTTCTGCCCTACAGCACTTGTCCACCGCATTCTCTGATCTCCTCACATATGATAGCTATGATTCCGGGGGATTTACAGTTCTTGCAGTATTTTCTAAATTTTTTACTTTTTTTTTCCCGACAATCTGCTATACTGTTAACAGTTGCTACACAAACCTGAATCACGGCGCGGCCCCGGCAAGACTGCCCGGCCCGCCCATAATTGCAAGGAGTTTTTCTATGAATCACACCAGCTTTTGGCGGCTGTCCGCTCTGCTTGCTGTCTGTCTTCTCTTTCTCACCAGCTGTGGGAAACAGGACGGCGCAGACCAGCTCCAGCCAAGCTTATTTCCATATGAGCCCGGACAGACACACGTTCTTGTTCCGGACGCTCCCGGAACAGATACCACCAGGACTGCTCCTCTGACCCTCGACTTTTCCCACTCCGACCAGGGGTATTTCATGGGAAAGCTTGACAAGGGCGGCGCAAAGATCAATATCCAGCTGACCGGGCCGGACGGTATTATATATAAGTATTTTCTGAACGACGAAGAAGTCTGGACCTCTTTTCCTTTTACGGCAGGCAACGGGGCCTATGTCCTTGTTGCATTTGAAGAAATTTCCGACGGTCAGTATGCTTCTCTGCTCAGCTACTCCCTGTCGGTAGAGTTGGAAAATGAATTTCTTCCTTTTATATATCCGAATCAGTTTGTTGATTTTGAACCGGATGACAGCGCCATCCAGCTGGCCGCGGAGCTGTCCACAGGCGCCGCCACCGACCTCGATGCGCTGAGTGCCATTTACGAATATGTGACCACCCACGTCTCCTACGACGACGAAAAGGCAGCGACGGTCGAGGCTGGATATCTCCCGAACATTGAGGATACACTGCAGACAGGAAAAGGAATCTGCTTTGACTATGCTTCCCTGACTGCAGCGATGCTCCGTTCTCTCGGGATTCCGACACGGCTTGACATCGGCTACTCGGGTGAGATCCGCCATGCCTGGGTCGACGTATACATAGAATCCATGGGATGGGTTGAACGGGCGGTCGAATTCAACGGCGAAGAATGGAAGCTGATTGATCCTACCATCGCTGCCACCAATGACAATTCAGAGGCTATCAGTAATTACGTAGGCGACGGGAGCAATTACACATTACAATATGTAAGATAACATATCCGATACAGGAACGTCTGTGAAAGGAGGTTTTTTATGCAGCATACACTCACGGACAGCGAGCTCTCCTTTTTAGCCAGCCAGTTCGCGATGGTTCTTCAAGCCGGTATCTCCATTCAGGAAGGAATCTCCATTCTTCTGGAAGATGCCCCCTCAGAAGATGGGAAAAAAATCCTCAGGCAAATCAATCAGTCTCTGGAGGACACGGGCGAGCTCGCGCTGTCTCTGCGCAAGTCCAACGCCTTTCCGGAATATTTTCTGAAAATGACAGACATCGGCGAGCGCTCCGGTACACTTGAGGAAATCATGGATTCCCTTGCAGATTATTATCAACGGCAGCATGTCATGATGAAAAGCATCCGTGATACGCTCACATATCCTATGGTTCTGCTCGGTATGCTGTTCGCGATTCTGATTGTTCTGATGACACAGGTCATGCCTGTATTCCGCGATGTGTTCGCACAGCTCGGCATCGAGATGACCGGTGTATCGAGCGCGGTCTTCCGCATCGGCACGATCCTGCAGGGCAGCTCCGCTGTGATCCTGGTTGTCGTGATTGCGCTGGTGGTTGCCTGCTACTTTGGTATGCGTTCCAAAAAGGGACGCACAGTAATTCTGCAGTTTGCGAGCCATATACCGCTCGTGCGCAGAGTCAATCATCTGCTCGCAAGCTCCCGTTTTTCCGACGCACTTTCTCTCGCTCTTCACAGCGGCCTTGATATTCAGGAGGGTTTCATGCTGGCTGCAGAGCTCACCGGGCAGAAGCAGTTCCATGAGAAGCTAAAACGCGCAGAAGAGCAAATTGAACAGGGTGAGGAGCTTTACGACGCCCTGCGCAGTGCAGAAATCTATACCGGACTGAATGCCCGCATCGTTTCCCTTGGCTTCCGTACTGGTTCCGCTGAGGACGCTCTGAAGCGGATTGCAATTACTGCCCAGGAGGATGCGGAGACTCAGATCCAGAATGCCATCGGTGCACTTGAGCCGATACTGACCGCCATTCTTTCCATCCTGACAGGACTTATTCTGATTTCTGTCATGCTGCCGCTGCTTGGCGTCATGACCAATATTGGATAGGAGGAATGCTATGAACCGTTTTTGTAAAAGGAGATCCGGTTCCGGTGTGCTCCTCCGTATAGGAACTTCCGTTGTCATCATGGGCTGTGCAATTTTCGCGCTTCTGCAGGGAGTCTCTTCTGTCTCTGAAAATGCGCAGAACAGTCAGGCAGAAAGCCTGAAAAATGCGATTCTGCGCAGCGCCGTCCACTGCTATGCAACAGAGGGCGCCTATCCGGAGAGCCTCGCTTATCTGCAGGAGCACTATGGCATCAGCTGGAACACAAATCAGTATGTAGTGGATTATGACATCGTCGGATCAAATCTGATGCCGACTGTCATGGTGATTCCTCTGAAAAAATAGGAAAAAGAAAGGAGGAGGCTTCCATGCTTCAACCGCGCAGCAAGCTACACTTTTTGGATTCCATATTTACGCTGATTCTGCTGCTTGCCTTTCTTCTGTTTTCCCTGCTTTTGGCAAGTACCGGATCTCTCATCTATCAGAAGGGAGCCGACAGCCTGAATGAAGCCTATACTTCACATACTGCACTCTCCTACATTTCCGAAAAAATCCGGCAGCACGATGAGAAGGACAGTATTTTTATGACTGAACTGGAAGGCTGCCCCTCTCTGGCGTTTCGTGAGAAGCAAAATGATGAGGAGTTTATCACCTATATCTATTATTTCGACGGTGCTCTGCGTGAGCTCTTTACCAGGGCATCAAACAACGCCACTCCTCAGATGGGAAGCGTGATTGTCACAGTTCCTTTTTGTACGATTGAAGAAACTGCGTCTCTTCCCGGCAGTACCGGAATTTTGCTTTCTATCCGGACTGCCGACCAAAACGGGGTAGAACAATCCATCCTCGTCCATGCATCATCGGCAAACTGATTGCAGCCAAATGGAGTGTTTCCTATGAAAAAGAATTATAAGACAGGGCCTCACCTGTTTTTTATCGAATTTTTGATTGTGCTGTTTTTCTTTTTAATTATCAGCACCGTCTGCCTCCGGATTTTCGTGCAGGCGCACAACATAACACGGAATGCAAACGCCCTCTCGTGGGCCAGCTCCTATGCCGCCTCTGTCGCAGAGATTCTGGAGGGAAGCGATGGTTCCGCGTCGGCTCTTCAGGCAGCCTATCCGGATGCGGAGTTTTCCTTTGGAGAAGACACCTTCACCATGGTTCTTTCGTTTAATTCTGACTTTGAACCATGTCTGCCGGCTGATTCTTCCTATTTACTGACTGCTGTGCTCTCTTCCTCCAGATGGCAGACTACCGGGAGTATCCGGATCATAAAAAATGAAATGGACAAAACCTCCTCGCAGGATTCTGGCAAAGTCCTGACGGATGACGCTGTCATCTACGAGCTATCTGTCTCCTTCCACCGGCCATTTACGAGAGAGGAGGCGCTGTCATGAGAAAGACCTCCGGTATTTCCCTGCTTCTTTTGATCTTTTTGTCGCTCTGCCTGATTATCTTTTCGCTGCTCTCGCTCTCAGAATCCACTGCAGATCTGAACCTGAACCGAAAATCAGCAGACCGTACCACAGAATACTACGCAGCCGTCACCCGGGCAAACGAGGTACTGGCACAGATCGACGAACAGCTTTTGACTTTTCTGCGCGAAAGTGCAGATACCGAGTACCCGGAGGAGACCTACCTGGAGCGCTGCCGGGAACTGGTTTCCTCTGATCCTGAGATCCAGTTCTCCATTTCCGAACCGGGCAAATCGGATACACCGGATGCTGACCGCACCGCGGATTCTTCTGATACACTGGATTCCGATCGTTCTGCGGATTCATTGGACGCACCGAATGCCGACCACTCTGCGGGCTCTTCTGATACACTGGATTCCGACCGTTCTACGGATTCATTGGACGCACCGAATGTTGACCGCTCCGCGGATTCCTCGGACGTGCCTTACATCACGTTGTTTTTTTCTGTACCAGTCACTGACACACAGCAGCTTCAGGCTGCACTGGCACTCCGTTACCCAGAGAAAGCCGACGATGTATCTTATGAGATTACCTCCTGGAAAATTGTTAATATCCGGGACTGGACTCCGGATACTTCCCAGAAGGTGCTTCGCATGACAGAACCATAACATAGTTGTTTCACGGTAAGGAACTGAACATTTTATTTCTATAATAAAAAGGAGCAATAAGCTATGTCTGATACTTCCAGAGCACGCCAGATACTAACCACTGCCACAAAGGCGCAGGCTTCCGACATTTTTATCATTGCCGGCCTGCCCCTCACTTACAAAGTAAACGGCATCATGCACTCCGAGGGCGAACGTCTCATGCCCAATGATACATTGGAACTGATTCAGGAAATTTATACTCTCGCAGAAGACCGTAAGACAGAACATCTTACGGAGTGTGGCGACGATGACTTTTCCTTCGCGATTCCCGGCATGTCGCGCTACCGCGCCAGCGCTTATAAGCAGCGCGGCTCCTATGCCGCCGTGATCCGTACGATTGCCTTTGAGCTGCCGAACCCGGAGCTGCTCCATATTCCGCAAGTAGTTCTCGATCAGGCGAAAGCAACCACAGGTATTATCCTGATCACCGGCAAAGCAGGCAGCGGCAAATCCACGACACTTGCCTGCCTCGTTGACCGCATCAATTCTACAAGGGAAAACCACATCATTACACTGGAGGATCCCCTGGAATTCCTGCACCGGCACAAAAAAAGTATCGTCAGCCAGCGTGAAATCGCTTCCGATACCGATAATTATCTCACCGCGCTGCGCGCAGCACTCCGTCAGAGTCCGGATGTCATTCTGCTCGGTGAAATGCGTGACCATGAGACCATACAGACTGCTATGACCGCTGCAGAGACCGGCCATCTTGTGCTCTCCAGCCTGCATACCATCGGTGCAGCAAGCTCTATCAGCCGCATCATTGATGTCTTTGAGCCATCCCAGCAGCGCCAGATCGCGGTACAGCTCTCCATGGTACTGCGCGCTGTCATTTCCCAGCAGCTCGTCCCGGCCGTTGACGGCACAATTATTCCTGCCTTTGAGGTCATGGTCATGACACCTGCCATCAGCAACATGATCCGCAACGGCAACGTGCACCAGATCGGGAAAATCTACAGCTTTGCCGCCAAAGACGATATGATTTCCATGGACAGCAGCCTGTACCAGCTCTACTGCTCCGGAACTATCACCAAAGAAACAGCAATCCACTACAGCAACAATCAGCGGATGATGGAGCAAAAGCTGGGGCTCTGAATGCACACTTAACAGCTCTTCTATAATTCTTGCAAAACACAGCAAAGAGGGCGTTGCAAAATGCAACACTCTCTTTGTTCGTTTACAGTGTCCAATTTCAATAGCCGGAGCACTCTGTTATAAAACCAGCCCTTCCGATATCTTTTCAGCTGATCACAAAAATTTTCCCGTGCACCGGCCATAATCACAACTTCTTCTTCGCCAAATCGCTCAACCGTATAGGCGCCCCAGAAGGCATCAGCCTTTTGAGACCCTAGTATTTGCAAGACTCACTTTACAAATTTGCAACTACCCACACATACTTTTCTGGATAGTTCCAGCTGCAGATCACTCCTCCACATCCAGCTGGAACAGCCTTGCGCTGATCCGCTCCGGCAGCTCCACAGTCAGCTCCCCTGCCCCGGCATTCCACTGGTATCTGCACGGTCCTTCCTTCGGATAACCGCAGGTGACGCGCAGCTTCTGCCCCCGGCGGTGCTTCATCGGAATCACCACGCGTTCTGTCTGGCTGTTGCGCCTCCACACTGCGATATAGTCCCGCCTTTCTGTCCGGAGTCCAAGGCTCACCCATGGATCCCGGTACATCGACAACCCCAGAGGCCAGAACGGCAGCGCCGTCCGGATATCCTGCCGGATCTCTTTATAATAACGAAGCGCTTCCTTTACAAGCTCTGTCCGCTCCTCACTCAGATTCACCAGGTGCCCGCTCTGATGAATACGCAGCAGCAGCGCATTGATCATATTGAAGATAACCTCTTCCCGGTCTCCCTCTGTCAGCGGATAGGACCAGATCGCCGCCTGCTCCGGTGTCAGCGCCAACGGAGCATTCGCCGCGATCGTCGCATACCGCACATAATCCTCCTGATCGCTCGTCGATTGGATACTGTAGCGAGAAAGCATCGCATAATCCATACGCAGGCCGCCGCTCGAACAGTTTTCAATGATCAGATCCGGATACTTTTTGAAAATCCCATCCAGCCATGCCAGATACGCCCGGTTATGTCCCAACAAGCCATCGCCGCAGCTGTCTGCATACAGCTCCGTTCCGATTCCCGGCTCAATATTGTAATCCATCTTAATATAGCCTACACCGTACTCATTAACCAGACGGTCGATCACCTCTGTCGCATGCTCGATAACCTCCGGGTTGCGGAAATCCAGCTGATAGCGGCTCCGATCCATCACCTTCTTGCCATGGCGCATAAAGTACCAATCATCCGGCACACGGTCCGCTTTCGGACACTTGATTCCCATGACCTCCAGCTCCAGCCAGACGCCCGGTATCATCCCCTTTGACCGCACATAATCCATAACCTCCTTCAAGCCACCCGGAAAACGCTCTTTGGAAGGAAGCCATTCCCCGACACCGTCCCACCAGAAGCCAGCTGAGTACCACCCGCAGTCGACACAGAAATATTCACATCCTGCCTCATACGCTTTGTCGATGAGCGGCAGCTCCTTCTCTGTCGTCGGATCCCCCCACAGACAGTTCATATAGTCATTAAAGATCACAGACAATGTCTCATTATCTTTATTAGGACGGCGAATCGCCCTGCGGTAGCGCGTCAGCTCCGCCCCCGCCTCATCCACATCTCCGTACACAGATCCGACACTGACCGGTACACTCGTGAAGTTGTCCCCCGGCTTCAGATTTTTCCACCAGTGCGACTGATGCTCCGTCGGTCCGGAAAGCTGCAAGTACAGATGTCCGTCCTGGTCGCTGATTTCCCAGTACCAGGAGCCATTGTGCTCGATCTGCCAGAACAGCATGGACTCTGTTTCCTTATTCTTCAGGCAGCCCATCGGAAGGTAATTCTTCGTCGACCAATTCCCCGTATTGCCGACACTGATTGTCTGTGAGGAGTGGCGGACCGGCTGCGGCTGGGAAATCGACATGCCGAGATCATCCATTGTATAACGATTCCAGATCATCTCCTTCTGCCATGCGTTGTGCGGTATCAGCACCTCCAGCTTCTCGTCCGCATTCATCAACCCCTCTTTTTCGATACCGGTCAGTGCAAATGAGGACACATACTCAATGCCAAGATCCTCTGTGCCATCATTTTGCAGCTCAGTCCAGCTGCGCACCATAGAAATTCCGTCATAAAACTGGATATGGCTGCATACCACCAACCCCGTAGGCGGATCCTCTGTTACAATTTCCAGCTTCCTGCCGTACTCGTTCCGGTAATCCTTCATTTCCCGGTACTTCAGACGATATCCTGGCGCCGTGCGCACATATTTGGGGCCCTGTCGCTCCCCCGGCTTGTCCAGCCCGGATGCCAGCACCTCCACCAACCGGAATGGAACTGTTCCATCCGCCGAAGTGATATCCTTCTCCTCAAACGGCAGCGCCGAAAAATGCAGCAGCTTCACCTCCTGGGCATCCGTGATCTCAAGCACCAGGTTCAGGTGGTTTTCGTGAATCTCAATTCGTTGCATATATATTCTCCCTTCTGATATATTTTCTTTCCTATCTTCTCCAGCGACTGTAAAATCGCAGTCAGCTCCATCATATTTATGTGGCACAGTACAGGCAGTTACATCTGTCTCTGGGTAATGCATTCCTAATGTTTATACAACCACTTCCACCATCTGTTTGATCTGCTCCAGTCTTCTGGTGAGACCGACCATATAGTGAAGCTCCGGCTTACAATCGGAACGCTCTGCCCATCGCTCCTCCCTCCGTAAATATACTGAATCTAATGTATTCCATACACTGTTTTGCACGTCTATTTAATATACTCTATTTTACATCGGTGACAGAAGAAACACAAGCAGAGAATATATCAGCGATGCTGCAATCCTGCATTTTCCCCGTTCTTTGTAAAACAGAGCCGAAACGTCTCTTCCGTTCCGGCTCCGTACCAACTGTTGCGATCATTTCATTACTTTTTACTTTTACAACTGCATCTCTACCGCTGATCCATACTTTAATACTCAGACTTTTTCTTTTTGTATTTTGTATCAGCGATGTAGTTCTTCCCTATAAAGTTCACCTTTCCGGAATCTGATTCTTCATAAAGATAAGTCTTTTTCCCAATAAACCGGCCGCCCTCTACAGTAATTCTTCCTTTAGAACTGGCAGCATACAGCATCGCATCCTCCTTTGATGAAGACTTGAAAGTTCCGCCTGTGATTGTTATTTGGGCCTGTGTCCCGATTCTTCTTGTCATTTCTACTTTGCATTTTCCACTGAATGTTGCGGAAGAACCATCCCAGCCCCAAAGTTCTGCACACTTAAGCGTACCGCCTTTCATGGCAAGCTTTCCAGAATTAAACATTGAGCAAGCGGATATAAGTTTCCCCCCGGTGATAGTGACTATTCCATCATTAAAATTATACGGTCCCCAGGACATAAAATTATCTTCTGGCGCAGTAGAGATCAGGCTTCCGCCACTAATCGTCAGATTCCCCCAGTTCTCCAGCATTCCATACCGGTCTCCTTTAAATGTTCCGCCGTCAATTACTGCCTTTGCACCTTTATTTACATGAAGAAGTTCTCCTTCTCCCTGCTTCGCTGTAAGCCTGGCATTTTTAATTGTCACACTCCCAGCCTCTACACGGATCGCGTGATCTTTCCCTGTGGAGATATAATTCTGCTTCCCAAAATCAATTGTAAACTTTACATTAGGCCTGTGGATAACCAGTGAGCCTGATGTGGCAATTCCAGAGGTCACTTTAATGGTCTGACCACTCTTCACATTCTTGACAGCTGCACTTAAACTCGTATATTTCTTATTTCCGATTTTTGCCACATACCTATTGGATGCAGCTGATGCACTTATTCCTGTGAGCAAGGTCAAAACCAATACCGCCAAAACCAGACAGCAAGAACTTATTTTTCGCTTCATTTTTCCATCTCCTATACTCTTGTTAAAACCTGTCCCTGATAACCGGAGCCAAAACATTTGCTCGGATAAACCGAAACCCAATTATGAGATTTTGCACAAATCTTTACTTGAAAATGCCAAAAAAAGAACATATCCCGTATCTGCTGCAACGGTTATCTAACACAAATTCCTATGTTTACAAATGATAAAATATGTAATAGGAGATGAACAATCATATGGAAATTGATAAAGACTATAACCTTATCGTAGGCCTGCGAATACGGGAAATCAGAGAAAGGATGCACATGACCCGTGAACAATTCAGTGAAAAATGTGATCTCTCTGACAGCTTTCTGGCTGCAGTGGAAAGTGGAAGAAAAGGTATCTCATCGAAAACAATTTATAAAATTTGCACTGCATGTAATATTTCTGCGGACTATCTGGTTTTAGGAAGAAATGGTGGATTTTCTATCGATGGTCTTGAGGAAATGCTCCTCTCACTGGAACGCCCCTATCAGGAAAGCTCCATCCGGATTTTGATGGAATACTATAATTCCATTAACACTGCTCTGCAAAGCAAAGATAAAATAAAGCATTAGACATTTTACCGAAAAAAACAGAGCCGGAACGATTTTTCTCTCGTTCCGGCTCTGTACTTTCTGACCCCTCGAATTCGAGAGGTCTAAAATACAGGTTATACAGTCTTTCCCATAGAACAGCCCCTGAAATGGCCTATTGGGATTCGGTGTGCTCTGCTCCATATAGAGATTGAGATTCCGATCAGAAAGGAAGCATCCTTTTTCATGCACATATACAACATGTCTTTTTATACAACTGCTTCTACGAGTATCTTATCTCTTAAATAGATTTCCTTAACACCCGTTTCCTTTTTCTGATTAAAATTGTAGCTCAACATGTATCCCTTCTGAAGATGAAAATACTCCAGATAATCCGACAGTTGCTTCTCGCCTCGCTCCTTATACGCATTTCCGCGCCACACCTTGAGTTCGATTACATAACGTTCGCCGAGATAGTCCACTACCACATCCATCCGCCTTGCATTTCTCG
The DNA here is from genome assembly GCA_002491565.1 of Lachnospiraceae bacterium UBA7160. Classification (GTDB taxonomy): domain Bacteria; phylum Bacillota; class Clostridia; order Lachnospirales; family Lachnospiraceae; genus Choladousia. Next base: position 64,382 of record DKWE01000076.1, read on the forward strand.
TTTCCGCCTCAATGTAATAGTTTCCTGTTCCGTTTATGATCGGACGAAGATAGAGTAAAAAGCGCCTGCGGCCTTCATCCTCATCAAACTTCTCTGCGGAATCCTCATAAACACTATCATAATGTTCTACAAACTTCTGGAGAACCAGCTCCATATTCAAATGCCCATTTCGAATAAACTGTGATTTATTCTCGGAAGCCGCTTTGAAAATTTTTGTGTTCTGTGAAGCTGCTGATGTAAGAAAATAATTATATAGCAGAATTTCAAAAATGCGGTTGGCAACCACTACATTCCCATCTTTTTTTCTGACAAATCCAAACATCATGGCGATGTCCACTGCATGATCAAACACATTATAAACGATCGGCTTTCCTTCAAATAACAATGAGTACAATACTGGCTGCAGCTCCGGGTTATCTTTCAGTTTTCCATCCAGTGTTTCGAACAGCGTATTCTTTTCCGAGAGCAGAATCCGAATCGCCTCCTGAAATCCTCTCTGTGACCATACCTCTCTCAAGTCTGTACAGCTACTGTTTTCCGCTACTTTTTCATCCAACAGCTTGCAAATCCGCGATACCAGATAAGGATAGCCTGCTGTATAATCATAGATTAGTCCGGCAATGTCATCCGCATCTATATTTATATGGTGATCCTGTTCATATTCCCGAAGCATATCTGCGATTTCGTTCCTTGAAAAGCTCATCACCACGTCAAAATCAGCAGCTATATTCCACGGACTATTTGTCTTTTGCTCATTTTCAGGTCTGATTTTTCTTTTTATATTCTTCACATCATACACACCCGCCAGGATCACGGACTGAAAGGTTGGAAATTCATCTCTATCGAGATAACAGCTCCTGAGCTGTGCCAGAAAATCGAGAAATACCTGATTGTTGGTCGCGCTATCGACTTCATCTATCATCAGAACAATTTTTTTCTCTGATACCCGGCACCACTCTCCCAGCACTAGAAATAAATCCTGCAGCGTATATGCTCTCCCATCCGCATTTCCCAGGCTGATCAGCTGTTCTCTTGTCTCCTCGGGCAATTCCCCCCTATACTTCAGCAGCTCCTTTGAAAATGCCATTACAAACCGCTGCTCTGTTTCAAAGGAAGCATAGCCCAAACGCTGAAAGTCCAACCGAATCACACAATACTCCTTGTCCAGAAACTTCTTCAAAGCTTTCAGTGTCGTCGTTTTTCCGTACTGCCTGGCACGGTTTATCGTAAAGTACTGCCCCTGTTCCACCATACGTCTGATCTGTTCCAGCCGCCCGGTGATGTTGACCATATAGTGAAGCTTCGGCTTGCAGTCTCCATTGACATTGAATATTCTGCTCATTTTTTCGTCTCCTCTTCTCTAGAGCGTGTTTGAAAAATGCTTTCTGTCAGATGTGCGTCACAATTTATGGGAGATTTCTGCCAAATGAAGGCAGCGTAGCGGGCTATGTCAACTGAATTTGGCAGAAATATCACGCAAAGTGGGGCGTGCAGATGGTAGGAATGATTTTTCGCTGCTTACATATATCAAAACCCAAGCTTCGTAAACCCCAGATCTCTAAACGTGACCCCTGTCATTTTTAGTATCTCATCCCATACCGGAAATGCTATCGTCAGAGCCATATCAGCAGCCTCCCGGCAATAAGCATCGCTCTCATACACATCATTTTGCACAATTGTGAAGGTATGGATGGTATTCTTCGAGCAGGTAGCCGGATCAATGTCTGTATATGCATAGGCCTCGTAGGAGCCCTGGTATTCTGCAAAATCAAATCTTACTTTTGAATTCATATCCTCATTTAAGTACAGGGCGGCATATACTTCATCCTCAATACTTGCATCTTCGTATACCATTCCCAGCCAGATTTGATCATCCTCCGGAACATACATAATCGTGAAAGACCAGATATTATAATCGGAATCATACTCTGACCATAACAGTACAGAATCTCCCTCCTCCGTCTTCTCTCCGCGCGTCAGGATGTATTTTTTCAGATTCTGGAATGCCTGCTTCTTTGTATTTGTTGCCCCTTCTACAGTGACGACACACGTATATTTCTTCCCACCTACCTTCGCAGTAATCTTTACCGTACCGCCGCTCTTGCCTGTTACTACCCCCTTTGAAGAGACCGTTGCCACGGATGGATCAGCGGAAGACCATTTGATTTTCTGTGTTGTTCCGGATACTTTTAGCTTATACGTCTTACCTGCTTTCAGCGTCACTTTCGTCTTGTTGAGTTTTGGCGTCTCGACTGTCACCTTGCAGGTTAATTTTTTCTTGCCGCATTTAGCAGTGATCGTTGCAGTCCCCTTTTTCTTTGCGGTGACTTTTCCTTTGCTGCTGACTGTGGCAACACTCTTTTTGCTGGACGACCATTTCACTGTCTTACTCGCTCCAGTGACTTTCAGCGTCTTACTCTGTCCCTTGATCAGCACAAGCTTACTCGCTGAGAGCTTCGGACTTGCCGCCTGCGCCTTTGTGGCCGGCACAAAGCCAAGTACCAGCATCGCTGCCAGTAAATATATAACAATTTGCTTGATTTTCTTCACACTCAACCCTCCTGATCTGAATAACATGTTCTTCAATCAAAGACCCCGCTGCAAGC
>DKWE01000076.1:67365-68265 GCA_002491565.1 Lachnospiraceae bacterium UBA7160
GCTCGTTGCTCGCGGGAATAAACTACTTTCCCTCATTCAACATTTCAGAAATGTATTTTTCTCCCTTTGCAATACACTCCCTTACTTCCTTTTCGTCAAGGGAAAATTCCTCCATGATCGTCGTCAATATTTCATTCTCTGGCATATTTATTTTCCGACATATCTTAACTATTTTCATAATAGAGGCTATGAGCTGTCCTTTCTTAAAACCCTCTTCATAACTCAGCCGCAGCTCGCTCTCCCGATGCAGTTCATCCGCATATCCGCACAGTATCATTTCCATCACCTCCGCACAAGCCTTTCTCAAAAATTCATCCAGCACCTGATGGTCAATGCAGTACTAATCATCGCATCCACCACTCACTGAAACTTAAACATTCTTGCTCTCTTCTTTCTCTGTCAGATATTTTTTTGCCTTTTCTTCATCAATGGAACATTCTTCCATGAGCAGTGCCAATATCTCTGTTTCTGACATCCTCTCCTTTCGGCATATCCTAATTGTTCTCCTGATACCAGCAGCTTCCCCTTTTTTAAAACCGGACTCTTCTCCTTTCTTAAAACCGGACTCTTCCCCTTTCTTAAAGCCGGACTCTTCCCCTTTCCTAAAGCCGGACTCTTCTCCTTTCTTAAAGCCGGACTCTTCTCCTTTCTTAAAGCCGGATTTTTCTCCTTTCTCAAAACCGGACTCTTCTCCTTTCTTAAAGCCGGATTTTTCTCCTTTCTTAAAACCAGAATCCTCTCCCGCCTCATAACTGAGCCGTTTCTCACTCTCCCAATGCAGCTCATCTGCATACCCACTCAGTATCATTTCTTTCACCTCCGCCCGATGCTTGGTAGTGTCAAATTACTACCTGTTTTTTTGTTTTAAATACATTGAAAACCTTGATTTTAAGGGAAATC
>DKWE01000028.1 GCA_002491565.1 Lachnospiraceae bacterium UBA7160
GCACATCTGGCAGAAAGCATTTTTCAAAGACGTTCTAAAGAGACAGTAGAAAAGGAGAGAACAGGATGGCAATTGTAAAGAACGGGACATTATGGAAGGATACTGACGGAAATGAGATTCATGCGCATGGCGGTTATATCATTTGGCATGAAGGATATTACTACTGGTATGGTGAGGACCGGCGAGAAAACTGGTATGTGAGCTGCTACCGGTCGCAGAATCTGACGGACTGGGAATTCCGGAACCATGTGCTGACGACAGAGTCTGAGACGTGCAGCTACCGGGTGCGCACGAAGCAGATCCTGGTGAATGCGGACGGCAGCAAGGTAAATCTGGAGCGGCCGAAGGTGCTGTATAATAAAAAAACTGGTAAGTTTGTGATGTGGGTTCATTTTGAGAATGGAAAGGATTATCAGGACGCGGCGGCGGCAGTGGCCATCTGTGATACGCCGGATGGAGATTTTACGTATCTCGGTCATTTTAATCCGTATGGATATATGTCGCGGGACTGCACCCTGTTTCAGGAGGAGGACGGGACGGCCTACTTCCTCTCGGCGGCGCGCGATAACGCGGATCTGCATGTCTATCGGTTAACAGAGGATTATCTGAATGTAGAAAAGGTAGTACACCGGCTGTGGCAGGGCGAGTACCGGGAGGCGCCGGCTGTACTGAAGATAGAGGGAAGGTATTACATGATGACTTCTGCCTGCACGGGCTGGGCGCCCAATCAGGGAAAGTATGCTTCTGCGGCCGCGATGGAAGGGGAGTGGAGTATGCTGCGCGAGATCGGCGATGAGACGACGTACCACAGCCAGCCCGCTTTTTTGCTGGAGCACGATGGAAAATACCTTTATTTTGGCGACCGCTGGGGCGGCAACGGAGACTGTTATTTTGCCTCCAGCTATGTCGTTTATCCGTTAATTGTTGAAAACGGGGAGCTAAAGCTGCAGTATGTGGAGGAAATTGAGCTGTAGACAAAAAAAGTACTTTTATTTTGAAAAGTTCTGTGCTACAATAGCAACCAGAGCAATCCGGGGAGCAGACCCGGTTGCCGTGAAAACCAAACAGTAAGGAGGAAAGAGACATGAAGCATATCAAGACTCTGAACACAAAGTCATTACAGAATACCCTGAAAAAGGGCGGCTGCGGCGAGTGCCAGACATCCTGCCAGTCAGCATGTAAGACATCCTGTACGGTAGGCAATCAGACCTGCGAACATAAATAGGCAAAGAGCATGAACGGATGGATAGGCAGCGGAGATGCTCCGCTGCTTCTGTTTTGCGTACTGTAAAAGAGAAAGAGGAGTTTTTGACGTGATCCATCAATATAAAAACAATGGATACAACATCGTGCTCGATGTGAACAGCGGCTCGGTGCACGTGGTAGATGACCTGGTCTATGATGCGGTCGCGCTGCTTGATCAGGGAAAGACAGAGGAAGAGGTCACTGCACAGCTGTCCGCCTCCTATCCGGCATCTGAGATTGCCGAAGCGCTTTCGGAATGCCGCGAGCTCAAGGAAGCCGGCGTCCTCTTTACCGAGGATATTTATGAGAAAGCGATCTTTGATTACAAGGCACGTCCGACGGTTGTGAAGGCGCTCTGCCTGCATATCGCCCACGACTGTAATCTTGCCTGCAAATACTGCTTTGCGGAAGAAGGCGAATACCATGGGCGGCGCGCTCTGATGAGTTTCGAGGTCGGAAAAAAGGCGCTGGATTTCCTGATCGCAAATTCCGGCAGCCGTCACAATCTTGAAGTGGATTTCTTTGGCGGTGAGCCGCTGATGAACTGGCAGGTCGTCAAAGACCTGGTCCGGTACGGACGGGAGCAGGAGAAAAAGTATGACAAGAAGTTCCGCTTTACCCTGACGACGAACGGAGTTTTGCTGAACGACGAGGTCATGGAGTTCTGCAACCGCGAGATGGGGAATGTAGTGCTCAGCATTGACGGGCGCAAGGAGGTACATGACTACATGCGTCCGTTCCGGAACGGCAAGGGCAGCTACGACCTGATTCTCCCGAAGTTTATGAAGTTTGCGGACAGCCGCGGCCAGGAAAAGTACTACGTCCGCGGTACTTTTACCCATCACAATCTGGACTTTGCCAGCGATGTTCTGCACTTTGCAGATCTGGGCTTCAAGCAGATTTCCGTGGAGCCGGTTGTCGCGGCAGACACGGAGGAATATGCGCTGCAGAAGGAGGATATTCCTCAGATTCTGGCGGAGTACGACCGGTTGGCGGCAGAGATGGTGAAGAGAGAAAAGGAAGGACGTGGCTTTACGTTTTTCCATTTCATGATCGACCTCACCGGAGGCCCCTGCGTGTACAAGCGCCTGTCCGGCTGCGGCTCCGGAACAGAGTATCTGGCGGTCACTCCGTGGGGAGACCTGTACCCGTGCCACCAGTTTGTCGGTATTGAAAAGTACAAGATGGGGACGGTGGACGAGGGCATCACGCGCCCGGACATTGTGGACGAGTTCAAGTGCTGCAATGTCTACACAAAGGAAAAGTGCAGGAATTGCTTCGCAAAGTTTTACTGCAGCGGAGGCTGTGCTGCAAATTCCTACAATTTCCACGGTACTATCCAGGACGCCTATGATCTGGGCTGCGAGCTGCAGCGCAAGCGGGTAGAATGCGCGATCATGATCAAGGCGGCGCTGGCGGATGAGCAGGAAGCTCATTGAGAACAAAGAAGGAGATAACTCATGAACAAGAAAAAAGCACAAATCAGTCTTGTTGCGATTGCGCTCGTTACGGTATTGTTTGCATACACCGTAATCTTCGGCATCGGCAAGACGGGAACAGGCGCGATGAAAAATATCATCCTTGGCCTGGACCTTTCCGGCGGTGTGAGCATCACTTACGAGGCAGTCGGAGATGAGGACCCGTCCTCAGAGGATATGAATGATACCGTTTACAAGCTGCAGCAGCGTGTACAGGGCTACAGCACAGAGGCACAGGTGTATCAGGAGGGTTCGAACCGGATCAATATCGAGATTCCGGGCGTGAGCGATGCGAACCAGATCCTGGAGGAGTTAGGCAAGCCGGGATCTCTGGAGTTCCGCCTGTCGGACGGCACTGTGGTGTTGACTGGTACGCAGGTCGCGACTGCGACGGCAAAGCAGCAGCAGAACCAGACGACCGGCGCGATGGAGTTTGTCGTGCAGCTGGATCTGAATGATGATGGAGCGAAGGCGTTTGCTGATGCGACGACTGCGAACGTCGGAAAGCAGATCATGATTGTTTATGACGATGAGGTGATCAGTGCGCCTGTAGTGAACGAAGCGATCACAGGAGGTACTGCAATTATTTCCGGTATGTCTTCTGCAGAAGAGGCGAAGAATCTGGCTTCCTCGATCCGTATCGGTTCCCTTTCCCTGGAGCTGAACGAGATCCGTTCGAATGTAGTAGGCGCTCAGCTCGGTGAAAATGCGATCCGGACGAGCCTGATCGCGGGCGCAATCGGACTTGCGATTGTGATCGTGTTCATGATCGCTGTGTATGCGCTGCCGGGTATCTGCGCAGGTATCGCGCTGATTCTCTATACGCTGATGATTCTTCTTCTGCTGAATGCATTTGACCTGACTCTGACACTGCCGGGTATCGCAGGTATCATCCTGTCGATTGGTATGGCAGTGGACGCGAATGTAATTATTTACGCGCGTATCCGCGAGGAGATCGCGGCAGGTGTCGCGGTGAAGGCAGCAATCCGCACTGGCTTTAAGAAGGCACTGTCTGCGATTCTGGACGGCAACATCACAACGCTGATCGCGGCGTTTGTCCTGAATATGATGGGAACCGGAAGCGTAAAGGGCTTTGCACAGACTCTGGCCCTCGGTATTGTTCTCTCGATGTTTACGGCGCTGGTGATTTCCAGACTACTGATTACTTCCTTCTATGCACTGGGCTTCCAGGATGAAAAGTACTATGGAAGAGCGAAGGAGAGAAAGGTCATCGATTTTGTCGGAAAGTGGAAGGTTACTTTCCTGATTTCTCTGGTCTGCATTCTGGCTGGTCCGGTCTTCATGGGCATCCAGTCGGCGTCCGGCAATGGCGCGCTGAACCTGAGCATGGATTTCCGCGGCGGTACTTCCACCAGTGTGACATTCAATGAGGACCTCTCAATTGCACAGCTGGATTCCGATGTGAAGCCGCTGTTCCAGAACGTGACCGGCGATGCGGAAATTCAGACGCAGAAGGTAGCCGGCACGAACGATGTCTATATCAAGACGCGCGTGCTGACACTGGACGAGAGAGAGCAGGTTTCCAAAGCCATCCAGGATGCATACGACGTGGAGGAGAAGGCGATTACCTTTGAGACGATTTCTTCGACTGTCAGCAGCGAGATGCGCCAGGATGCATTCGTAGCCGTCCTTATTGCGACGGTCTGCATTCTGATCTACATCTGGTTCCGGTTTAAGGACATCCGGTTTGCGGGAAGCGCAGTGCTTGCTCTGCTGCATGATGTTCTGGTGGTATTTGCGTGCTATGCGGTGGTACGGATTTCGGTCGGCAATACCTTTATTGCCTGCATGCTGACGATTGTCGGATATTCGATCAACGCTACGATCGTTATCTTTGACCGTATTCGTGAGAACCTGAAGATTATGAATAAGTCCCCGCTGGAAGACATTGTGAATACCAGTATCACTGAGACACTGACGAGAAGTATCTATACCTCCTTCACAACGTTTATCATGGTAGCGGTGCTGTATGTGCTTGGCGTTGCAACGATCAAGGAGTTCTCTCTTCCGCTGATCGTTGGTGTTGTGGCAGGCGGTTATTCCTCTGTCTGCATCACGGGCGCACTCTGGTATCTGTTGAAGAAGCGTGCGGCGGCGAAGAGCGCTGCTTCCACTGCGGCAGCAAAGAAAATAAAGTAAGACGAGAGCGGTACAAGCGGGAAATCGGATGATTGCTTTGCTATTTTCATGGTTTTTTGCCCGCATTTGTGTTGGTACTGAAAGATACCTTTGGGAAACGCAGTAGCTGGAAGACGAAAACAGATACGGTAGGAGCTGGGACTGGTTCATTGGATTTCAGCCGGAGCAAAAAGGTGTAGAAGGCGGCTATCCGGATCAACTTGATTCGGACAGCCGCTTTTTGATGAAGAATGGGGATGTATCTGTTGGCACCCGGTTGAACTGTAACATTTTGATAAGTCGTAACAGCAGTACAGGACTGGAATATGGAGGAAAGGCATGCAGAGGAAAAAACAGGAATTAGATGAGTTCCTGAGAAGGAAGACGGAAGAAGCGCAGCTGGCCGGGGTCGCGGTGGCAATCCGCGGACCGGAGGGCTTTCATTTTGAGGGCGGTTATGGATATCGGGATCTCGCGCGGACGATGCCCCCGGATGAGGATACCATATTCGGTATCGCGTCGATGGGGAAGTCCATGGCGGCGCTTGCGGTGGCAATTCTGGCTGAGGAGGGCAGGCTTTCTCTGGATGCTCCGGTGGCAGACTATGTGCCGGAATTCCGAGTGCCCGGTTTTCCGCAGGATACTGTGACAGTGCGCCATCTGGCCACTCACACGGCGGGTATTCCGCCTATGGAGCCGCTGGAATGGTCGATTGCGGCAAATACGCCCGGACGGGAGGATGAGGAGAGCCGCATGCTGCGGGAGTCTGCGCCGAATGCGATGAGGGAGCTGGGGCAGCTGCTGGATTATATCGCGCATTGCCCTTATTCGTCGTTTGGCGGTCCGGGCGAATATATGAGCTATTCCAATGAAGGGTATGCGGTGCTCTGTGCCGTTGTGGATGCAGCGGCCGGCATGAGCCTGGAGGAATTTCTGGATGTGCGGGTGTTTGGTCCGGTTGGAATGACGCGGACAACGCTCGATGTGGATGGGAGCAGGGCGCGCCAGATCGCCTCGGATGGAAATATCACGGCACTTTTTGAGCGGGCAGAAGATGGAAGTCTCATCGGCGATGAACAGTGGTCGGTGCTGCCTCCATTCCGGGCAAGCGCCTGTGTGAAATCAACTGCCCATGATATGGCGCGGTATTATCAGTGCCTGTCCGATGGCGGACGGATCGATGGAAGGCAGGTGCTCCCGCAGGGTGCAGTGGAGCAAATGATCGGCGCTGGGTTCCCGGAGCAGGAGAAGGCGGTCTATTGTCTCGGATTGAATAAACGCACAGAGCATGGACATGTGTTTTGCGAGCACTCCGGCGGACTGCACGGCGTTTCCTCGGAGGGGGCGTTTCTCAAAGGAGAGCAGTATAGCTTCGTGGTGCTTTGCAATGAAGGAGACTGCGATGTGAAGGGGCTGCTGTGGGCGCTTTATAATTACATTCTGGAGCTGCCGCTCGGACAGGAGCATCACTGGCTGCATCCGGTTGGCAGGGATTTTTCGGAACCGGAGCTGCTTGTCGGGAGCTATGTCGGCCATGAAGGTATACCGGTGACAGTGCGTGTTTATCTGGAGAACGGAGCTTTGATGGCAGAAAAAGGCGGCGAGACGTTCCGGATGCTGTATTGCGGCGAGACCTGGTTTATACTGTTTGATGAAGAAGGAAAGAGAAAAGAGCGCCTGCGGTTCTTCTTCCGTGACGGGAAAGCATGGGGCGTGCAGGTATATACTCGTATCTTCCAGCGGGCAGAAGTGTAAACATGACCACGCAGCCATTTCGTTAACGGCTTCCGGATAGATCCTCGGACGATTGCGTGAATCATCCCCTCAATCAAAACTCCGTTGCAGGCAACAGGGGATCAAGCTTGCAGCGCTGCCAAATATCCATGCAAGTATGGTTACTTGGCTCCTTGCTCGCGGGAATCAAAGACCCCGCTGCAAGCAACGGGGTATCAAGCTTGAGC
>DKWE01000112.1:0-1324 GCA_002491565.1 Lachnospiraceae bacterium UBA7160
GGCATCATGGCCATCGGCGTCTATCTGACCTTCCGGATTCTGGATGTAGCCGATCTGACCGTCGACGGCACCATGTGCACCGGAGGTGCTGTCTGTATTATGATGATGCAGGCAGGCTTTGGCGTCTGGCCAGCCCTGCTCGGCGCCACCGCAGCCGGAATGCTTGCCGGCCTTGCTACCGGTATCTTTCATACTTTTATGGGAATTCCCGCAATCCTTGCCGGAATCCTGACTCAGCTTTCCCTCTATTCCGTAAACCTGAAAATCATGGGAAAAGCAAACCAGGCGATCAATGTCACACAGTTTGATCTGCTTGTCTCGCTCCGGTATATCAAAGGTGTTCCCTTTTATAAGAACACAATTTTTATCGTTGCGATCTTCATCCTCGTGCTGATTGCGATCCTGTACTGGTTTTTCGGAACGGAGCTTGGCTGCTCCATCCGTGCGACCGGCTGCAACCGCAGCATGTCCCGCGCACAGGGCATCAACACCTCCTTTAATACGGTACTCGGTCTGATGCTCTCCAACGGGCTGGTCGCGCTCTCCAGTGCACTGCTTGCGCAGTACCAGGGATTTGCAGATGTCAACATGGGGCGCGGTGCCATCGTCATCGGACTGGCCGCAGTCATCATCGGGGAAGCCATTTTCGGAAAACTCTTCCGCAACTTCGCGCTCCGGCTGCTCGCAGTAGCGCTTGGCTCGATTCTCTACTACATCGTGCTGCAGACCGTCATCTGGCTCGGCATCGATACGGATCTGCTGAAGCTGCTCTCCGCGCTTGTTGTGGCAGTCTTCCTCGCAATTCCGTACTGGAAAGCAAAATACTTCACAAAGCCTGTAAAGCGGGGAGGTATGCCGAATGCTTGAGTTAAGAAACATTTATAAAACCTTTAATCCGGGAACCATCAATGAAAAAGTAGCGCTCAACGGGCTGTCTCTGAAGCTGAACGACGGTGATTTCGTCACCGTGATCGGCGGAAACGGTGCAGGTAAATCTACCATGCTGAACGCAGTTGCAGGCACCTGGTTCGTCGATGAAGGCCAAATCCTGATTGATGGCCAGAATGTCACCAAGCTTCCGGAGCATCGGCGTGCGATTTTTCTCGGACGCGTCTTCCAGGATCCGATGACCGGCACAGCTGCTTCCATGGAGATCCAGGAGAACCTGGCGCTCGCCAGCCGCCGCGGCAAGCTTCGTCTTCTTCGTCCCGGTATCTCCCGGCAGGAACGCGAAGAGTACCGCACACTGCTTACCACGCTCGGGCTCGGACTTGAGACCCGCATGACCTCCAAAGTCGGTCTGCTGTCCGGCGGACAGCGCCAG
>DKWE01000112.1:1622-34654 GCA_002491565.1 Lachnospiraceae bacterium UBA7160
TCCGGCGGACAGCGCCAGGCGCTGACACTGCTGATGGCAACCCTGAAGAAGCCAAAGCTCCTGCTGCTCGATGAGCACACTGCAGCGCTCGATCCCAAGACTGCCGCAAAGGTACTCGAGATCACAGACAACATTGTCAACCGCGATCATCTGACGACCCTGATGATCACACACAACATGCGTGATGCTATCAAGCACGGCAACCGTCTGATCATGATGAGCGAAGGAAAAATCATCCTCGACATCAGCGGTGAGGAGAAAAAACGCCTCACGGTAAAAGACTTGCTGCAGCAGTTTGAGAAGGCAAGCGGAGAAGAATTTGCCAACGACCAGGCGCTGCTCAGCTAATCAAAGCCCCCGCTGAAAGCATAGCGTTGCCCGCAGGAATAAAGTTCTGAAACAAGCCAGACAGTGTTTGATTTTTAAGCATATTGGGATAATATAAGGAGGGTGTTGCAAAATTGCCGGCAACCACCACTACTGGTATACGATCAATCGCACAGATACCAGTCATTGTGGATTTGCCGCATTTTGCGACACCCTCTTTGTGTTCCAAAAACTTTCCTGCAGCCCGCTGATCTGGAGGCCCCGGATACCCTAACCCTGCTTTTCTAATCTGCGAATTGTACCGATGTAAGCACAGTATTCCAGGCATTGCAGTTCCGATATCCCGGGCAGGAAATCGGTCTGAATATCTGCAGGCTCTTATTCTTTATTCGTCTACACCGCTGGGATTCCATAGGCTCTGCACAGCTGCCACATAACATCCGTCATTTTCAGACGGCTATCACCCCGTAAATTTAACGAGTCTTGTCAGTATCCGCATCAGCTCTTTTCCATCCTCTTCTCCGAGGTAAAGCCACAGCTTCCGGTACCAGGCCAGCACACGCTTCTGTGTGCGGATCGCCTGTGCACGTCCTGACTCCGTGATATAGACCAGCACTCTGCGGCTGTCCTTCTCATCATCACAGCGAACAATCAGCTGCTTTTCCTCCAGGCGACGCAGAATGTCTGCCATCCGCCCCGATCCGACCTGCAGCTGTTCTCTCAAAAAGCCAGAGGAAACCCCGTCCTTCTGGAAGGCAAGATAATGCAGAAGCCCCTCCTCACCGCTCGCGCTCGCCGTTGTCACTTTCTGCTCTCTGCGCCTGCCAAGGCTGGCAAACAAGCGGTACAGCTCGCTGCTGACCGCATCTGGCTCCTTCTCATCAGCCTGCCTGCTGCCAGGCTGCTCCGCCTGCCTTTCATCAGCCTGTCTATCACCTGACTGCTCCGCCTGCCTTTCATCAGCCTGACTGCCGCCGGACTGCTCTGCCTGCTCCTCATCAGACCGCACCCCGCCAGACGGGTCTGTTTCTTCTCCGCCTCTACTCTCGAATTCATTACAAGCAGAATGCTCCCCATCCACACACTCACTCATCTTGCGTAATCCCCCACCTATTGTCCATTTACCAGAAAATCGAATGTCTCGCCTGCCAGACAGCCGGACTGCTCACAATTCTTTCCAACGGGACCTCAAAGACACAGGCTTACTTCCGCGCTGCGTCCGCAAAACGTGCTACCGGCGCGTACTGTTCACGCCCCTTCACACATCGCTACCTCAAATCCCGCGGCACATATTCCCGCTCCGGACACAGGCTCTTATACGCCGGACGTATAATCTTATCCATGCTGACCAGCTCCTCCATCCGGTGTGCACTCCATCCGACAATACGGGCAATCGCAAACAAAGGCGTATACAGTTCCATCGGAATCCCCAGCATATCATAGACAAAGCCGCTGTAGAAATCTACATTCGGGCTCACCCCTTTGTACATCTTGCGCTGCTTCGCAATCAGCGCCGGAGCAATCCGCTCTACACGCTCATACAAGGACATATCTTCCTCCCTGTTCTTCTGCACAGCCAGCTTCTCCACAAAGCCCCGCAGCGCCCTCTCACGTGGATCCGATACGGAATAGACCGCATGACCCATACCATAAATCAAGCCCTTTCGATCGAACGTTTCCTTATTCAAAATCTGTGACAGGTACCACTCAATCTCTTCCTCATCCGCATGGTCGCGCACATGTTCCCGGATATCGTCCATCATCTTCATCACCATCAGATTTGCACCGCCGTGCTTTGGTCCTTTCAGGGAGGACAGCGCTGCCGCAATCGCTGAATACGTATCTGATCCGGAGGAAGTCACAACACGGGTCGTAAACGTTGAATTGTTACCGCCACCATGCTCCATATGCAAAATCAGAGCAACCTCAAGCACCTTTGCTTCCAGATAAGTGAAATTCGTATCCGGACGCAGCATCCGAAGAAAGTTCTCAGCGGTGGACAGCTCCGGCTCTGGGCGGTGTATGTACATACTTCCATCCCGCTCATAATGATTGTATGCATGATACCCATAAACGGCAAGCATAGAAAACACACTGATCAGCATGATACACTGACGCAGCACATTGTCCAGATCCAGTACAGATGCCTGACGGTCATAGTAAGCCAATGTCAGCACACTCTTTGTCATTGAATTCATAATATCCACGCTCGGCGCCTTCATAATGACATCCCGCGTGAAATTCGTCGGAAGATCCCGGCTCTCAGCCAGCACCTGCTTAAATGTCTCCATCTCTTCCTTTGTCGGAAGTGCGCCAAACAAAAGGAGATACGCCATCTCTTCAAATCCGAACAGCTCCTCTGCTCCGCCCCGGATCAGCTCCTCGACATTATACCCCCGGTACAGCAGCCGCCCATCACAGGGAACACGCTTCCCATTGCTCTCATCAAATGCAATCACACTGGAAATATTTGTGAGACCTGCCAGGACTCCCGTCCCATTCAGATCGCGAAGTCCGCGCTTGACTCCATATTCCCGGTACAGATCCTGCTCAATCTGATCCGACTGTGCACAAATCGGCGCCTTCTTTTTTACATAATCCTGAATATTCATCCAATTCCTCCCCTGCAGTCATGTATTTCCCAACGAGTAACTCAGATGTCGCAGCTCAGCCATTCCCTCTTGCAAGCCACAGACATACTTTCCGCGCAAGCGATCTGCTGCTGTATACCTTCTGTCTTTATCTGATCTGTAACATCCAAACGACCATGCCTGCCGACGCGGACGCCGACACTTTCGCAAACGTTTTATCTCGCAGTGCGAGCTTTTTACAGCTTACCACACTTTTCGAAAAAGCACAAGCGATTTTAGAAAAACTTAACAAACGATTCCCGTTGCGGTCTCCGCAAAAATTGCTTATACTAGTATAAGATGTGCCAGACGCATCTGTTTTCCCTCTACTCTGAACTACTCCAAGAAAGGAGCACTTACGATGAAGCTCCCTGGCTACTACTCCTCCGGACAGTTCGCCCGCATGGCGAATGTATCCGTCCGCACTGTCCGTTTTTATGACCGGCAGAATATTCTGAAGCCATCCTATGTCACACCTTCCGGTGCCCGGTTCTACACAGACTCGGATTTTGCCCGCCTGCAGCAGATTCTGCTTTTGAAATATCTCGGCTTCTCACTTGACGATATCCGGGAACTGACCATCAATGACGCAGACAGCCATTTTCTGCTTCATTCTCTGACTCTGCAAAAAAAACTGGTGCAGGACCGCATTGAACAGATGCAGCTTGTCGAACACGCAATCGAGGACACGATGCAGGCGATCCAGGCAGGCAGCCAGACAGACTGGAGCCAGATACTCGAGCTGATCCACCTGACCGGAATGGAGAAGAGTCTGAAATCGCAGTATCAGGATGCGACGAATCTCTCCGCCCGTATCCGCCTTCACCGCGATTATTCCGTCAATCAGCAGGGATGGTTTCCCTGGGTCTTTGAGCAATGCCAGATCTGCCCTGGCATGCGCATTCTGGAGCTGGGGTGCGGCGACGGAGCACTCTGGGTGGAAAACCTTCAGGCGATCCCGGCTTCCTGTTCCATCACGCTCTCGGACATCTCCGAAGGCATGCTGCGCGACGCGCGCAGAACGATCGGACAGGACGACCCGCGCTTTTCCTACGCTGCTTTCGACTGCTGCGCTATTCCCTGTCCAGATGCATCGTTTGACCTTGTGCTCGCGAACCACGTCCTCTTCTACTGTCATGATCTTCCCTCTGTCTTCCGGGAAGTGCGCCGTGTACTGCGCCCGGACGGCCGTTTCTTCTGCAGTACCTATGGCAGCGCTCACATGCGCGAAATCAGCAGCCTTGTACAGGAATTCGACAGCCGTATCGTTCTCTCCGGCGAGACTTTATACGAGCGTTTTGGTCTGGAAAACGGAGAGGCCCTGCTGCATCCTTTCTTCCCGCAGATACACTGCGTACATTATGAGGATGCCATTGAGATCGACCGCGCAGAACCTCTGATTGAGTATATTCTCTCCTGTCACGGCAACCAGAACCAATACCTGCTCGACCGCTACCATGAATTCCGCAGCTTCACCGAGCAGAAGACGTCCTCCGGCTTCCACATCACAAAAGATGCAGGACTATTCTGCTGTAAATTGTAAAAACATGAAATGCATGACCTTTTGACGCTTGTATCATCAAATAATTTAAAAAAGTGCTTGCAGGTGACGTAACGTCACCATATATACTAATTCCAGAATCAAAACCAGAACGAAAGGAGAGCGATCTAATGAAGGGAATTATTCTTGCAGGCGGATCGGGCACACGCCTGTATCCACTTACCATGGTGACTTCCAAGCAGCTGCTTCCGATTTACGACAAGCCAATGATCTATTATCCGATGTCGGTCCTGATGAATGCAGGCATCCGCGATATTCTGATCATCTCCACTCCGCAGGACACCCCGCGCTTCCATGAATTGCTCGGAGATGGGAGCCAGTTCGGCGTCCACCTCTCCTATGAGGTACAGCCAAGCCCGGACGGCCTGGCGCAGGCATTCCTGATCGGAGAAGATTTCATCGGCAGCGATACCGTTGCTATGGTACTCGGCGACAACATTTTTACCGGACAGGGCCTGAACCGCCGCCTGAAGGAAGCGGTCAAAAATGCCGAATCCGGCAAAGGTGCCACAATCTTTGGCTACTATGTCGATGACCCGGAGCGCTTCGGCATCGTCGAATTCGACAAAGAGGGGAAAGCGGTTTCCATCGAGGAAAAGCCCGCTCACCCGAAGAGCAACTACTGCGTGACCGGACTCTATTTCTATGACAACCGCGTCATTGAATATGCGAAAAATCTGAAGCCAAGCGCGCGCGGAGAGCTCGAAATCACCGACCTGAACCGCATTTACCTGGAAAAAGGCACACTCAACGTCGAACTGCTCGGACAGGGCTTCACCTGGCTGGACACAGGCACACATGAAAGCCTGGTCGAAGCCACTAACTTCGTAAAGACCATCGAATCCCACCAGCACCGCAAGATTGCATGCCTGGAGGAAATCGCCTACCGCAACGGCTGGATCACGCGGGAAGACGTGCTGCAGGTCTACGAAAAAATGAAGAAGAATCAATACGGACAGTACCTGAAAGATGTGCTGGATGAGAAGTATATCGATTTTCTGCATATTATATAAAAATATTCACAAAGAAAGGATGCTATTATGACCATCTTAGTCACCGGCGGCGCCGGATTTATTGGAAGCAATTTTATCTTTCACATGCTGAAGCAGTACCCGGATTACCGCATTGTATGCATCGACTGCCTGACCTATGCCGGTAATCTCTCAACACTCGCTCCTGTCATGGACAACCCGCAGTTTCGTTTTGTAAAGGAAAGTATCACGAACCGCACAGCGGTTTACCAGCTCTTTGAGGAGGAGCATCCGGATATCGTCGTTAATTTCGCGGCGGAGAGTCACGTTGACCGCTCGATCGAGAATCCGGAGGTCTTCCTTGACACCAACATCAAGGGCACCGCAGTGCTGATGGATGCCTGCCGCAAGTACGGCATCACACGCTACCATCAGGTCTCAACCGACGAAGTCTATGGCGACCTTCCCCTCGACCGTCCGGATCTCTTCTTCACGGAGGAGACACCGATTCACACCAGCAGTCCGTACAGCGCCTCCAAGGCTTCGGCGGATCTGCTTGTACTCGCTTACCACCGGACCTTCGGTCTCCCGGTCACTATCAGCCGCTGCTCCAACAACTACGGCCCCTATCATTTCCCGGAGAAGCTGATCCCGCTGATGATTGCGAACGCTCTGAATGACAAACCGCTTCCTGTTTACGGAAAGGGTGAAAACGTCCGTGACTGGCTCTATGTCGAGGACCACTGCCGCGCCATTGACCTGATCATCCACAAGGGCCGTGTCGGCGAGGTCTACAATGTCGGCGGACACAATGAAATGCGCAATATTGATATCGTAAAGCTGATCTGCAAGGAGCTCGGCAAGCCGGAGAGCCTCATCACCTATGTGGCTGACCGCAAAGGCCACGATATGCGCTACGCGATCGACCCGACGAAAATCCACGAAGAGCTTGGCTGGCTTCCGGAGACAAAATTCGCCGACGGCATCCAGAAGACCATCCGCTGGTATCTGGACAACCGTACCTGGTGGGAGACCATCATCTCCGGCGAATATCAGAACTACTATGAGAGAATGTACGGAAATCGATAAGGAGGATTACAACCATGAAACTACTTGTCACTGGAGTTAAAGGGCAGCTTGGCTACGACGTCGTCAATGAACTGACCGGCCGCGGCCACGAGGCAGTCGGCGTCGATATTGAGGAAATGGACATCACCGACGCAGCCTCCGTCCATTCTGTGATCACTGCCACTGCACCGGATGCTGTGATCCACTGCGCCGCGTGGACTGCCGTAGATTTGGCTGAGGACGAGGATAAAAAAGAAAAGGTACACCTTGTCAATGCCGTCGGCACGCAGCATATCGCAGATGTCTGCAAAGATCTGGACATCCCGATGATGTACATTTCTACTGATTATGTGTTCAACGGCCAGGGGACAGATCCATGGCAGCCGGACTGCAAGGATTACCATCCGCTGAATGTCTACGGAGAGACAAAGCTTGCCGGTGAATTAGCGGTTTCCAGCACGCTTTCCAAATATTTCATCGTCCGGATCGCCTGGGTATTCGGTAAGAACGGGAAAAACTTCATCCAGACCATGCTAAAGCTCGGAAAAACCCACGATACCATCCGTGTTGTCAATGACCAGATCGGGAATCCGACTTACACCTTTGACCTTGCACGGCTCCTGGTCGATATGATTGAAACAGATAAATATGGCTACTACCACGCAACAAACGAGGGCGACTATATCAGCTGGTACGATTTCACAAAGGAAATCTTCCGCCAGGCAACAGAGCTTGGACATCAGGAGTATGCGGAAGACCGTGTGCAGGTGATTCCGGTCTCCACCGCAGAATACGGGGCGTCAAAAGCCGCCCGCCCGTTCAACAGCCGCCTGGACAAGAGCAAGCTTGCAGCCAATGGCTTTACCCCGCTCCCGGCCTGGCAGGATGCGCTGCACCGGTATCTGCTTGAGTGCGGATTGTAAGTCAATTTTAAAACAGACAGTGCAAACGTACATGCCCGCATAAGGCATCATCATGGAGGAACGCCCACACATTGTTTCGTGCTTCGCACTCTTGCAACTCTGTCCAGCCATTGAAAAGCTTCTTTACTATAATATGCCGGAAGCTTTTGCTCACACGGACCAAACGCCTGCACAGAAAGCAAAATTGTGGACCGATTAGTGCGGATTAGCGCCTGCAAGTCAGATTATTAAGCGACATGCCCCCTTTTAGGGGCCAACAGGACAGGGCTTTCCCAAAAAAGAAATAAAGGAGAACTCACAGATGGGACAGATTCAGGTAGAAAAGAATGTCGGCGGAATTGAGGGACTCTGCGTCATCACCCCGACTGTCCACGGCGACGCCCGCGGATACTTTATGGAAACGTATAATCAGAACGACATGCAGGAGGCAGGGCTTACAATGACCTTTGTCCAGGACAATCAGTCCAGCTCGACAAAAGGTGTGCTGCGGGGTCTTCACTTTCAGAAGCAGTACCCGCAGGGCAAGCTGGTGCGCGCCATTCGCGGCACTGTTTTCGATGTGGCTGTAGACCTGCGCAGCGGCAGCCCGACCTACGGTAAGTGGTTTGGCATCGAGCTCTCAGAGGAGAACCACAAACAATTCTATATCCCGCAGGGCTTTGCACACGGCTTCCTTGTACTCAGCGATAACGCGGAATTCTGTTACAAATGTACTGATTTTTATCATCCTGGAGACGAAGGAGGCATCGCTTGGAATGATCCGAAGATCGGAATTGCCTGGCCGCAGGTGACTGGCCATTACAGCGGAAGCGCCTCTGCCAGCGGCTATGCACTTGCTGACGGCACTCCTTTGAATATCAATGAGCGCGATCAGAAATGGGAGATGCTGCAAAATTAATCGCTCAAAACTAACATGAGGGTGTTGCATACAGCCGGAAACTACAAGCCTGGTATATGCCCAATCAGTCAGCTACCAGGCTTTGCAGTTCTACGCATTTTGCAGCACCCTCGCAAAATTGCTTCATTCTCTGTTTTTCGAATATTATTCGGTCACTGTAAGTGTCAGTTTTGCGTCATTAGACGGATGGCCTTCGCGGTCTACCACCGAATAAATCAGCTCATACACACCCGGACCTGCGATATCATTCTTTCCCGCGATGTGGATTTGACCCCATAGCCAGTCTTCATCATCCACATCATCCTGAATATCCTTGACAAAAGAAAATAAATCGTAACCTCTACTTCGGCTCACAGTCGCATAATCTGTCGTCAATGAGATCCTGGGATTTTCTCCCGGCTTCTCCGTCTCTGTCTCCGTTTCAGACTCAGATTCCGTCTCAAATTCTGATTCGGACTCTGTCTCTGATTCAGTCTCCGTCTCTGTCTCCATTTCCGGCGTATAATTTACAACGCGTTCCACTTTTGCTACATTATTACTGTGGTCCTTCGCATAGTAAATAACCTTCGCCCGCTCCCCATCCTGTAACGGAATCACCGACTCCACAAACAAAGTATCACTTACATCTCCATCCACTTCATCCGTCGCATATACCCCTTCCAGCAGAGGCGCACGGTCTGCACCTTCCTCGTAGGAAATCATCTCTTCCGGAAACAGAATCACTGGCGGCTCTGTATCCTGCTGCAGTCTCAGCCAGAAAACAAGTCCTCCCAGCAACACACACATCCCTGAAAGCAGAATTATTATTAGTTTCTTCATGCGTCGATATCCCTTCTCTTCTCCTATCAGTACAATGCTATATAAACAACTACACCATATCACTTTCCTGTTTTCCAGTCACCGGAGCAACAAGCCTCAACGCAGTCCAATGAGAAGTCAGGCAAGGAAGTTTGACCGAATATGAACGATACAGTACACTAGAGCATGTTTGAAAAATGCTTTCTGCCAGATGTGCGCCACAGCTTGTGGGAGATTTCTGCCAAATGAAAGCGGCGTAGCGGGCTACGTCAACTGAATTTGGCAGAAATATCAGGCAAAGTAGAGCGTGCAGATGGTAGAAATGATTTTTCAAACACGCTTTAGGCCTACTGGATCAACTGAGTCAAATTCGTCACAGGCAGACTCCGCTCAGAGCCTGTCTGTGATGAAACCAGCATGCCCAAAAGCAATTACTGTCCGTCTGCGAACAGCACGACCTTCTTCGCTGTCAGCCTCTCATCACTCCAGATCAGGCAGGTGCTTCCCTCCTGCAAATCCTCCAGCTTCACGATATTCCGTGTGAGGTACGGAAGCATCTCACACGCAGCCGGAATCCGGTACTGCATGCCGCCTTTCGCAGTCAGCAGTACATTGCCGTCCTGCTGTGTCTCGACCGTCTCTGCTTCTACATACTCCGGCACACGCAGGTCGTCCGGAATATCGCAGAAAATCAGGCGGGCAGGCGCTACCGGCGGCTCGGAAAGTCCCATTATCGGCTCCAGGTAAGCAAAAACAGCGTCCTGATCGTCGTCTTCCTCATTCTCCTCTGCCAGTTCAGAAAGCGCCACCAGGAAACCGCTTTCAGCATCCAGGATCAGCGTTTTCTCCGGATCGATTGTCAGCACAAGCTCCCCGCGGCTGCCCATCTCTGAACGGTTGTCCACAATCAGCCTGTCACCTTCCACACGCAGTACTGGTCCCCAGATACGCACCAGTGCATCAGTGACCTGTGCGCTGTCCGATTCGCCAGTCTCCGCATTCGTCTCGCGCTCTGTGTCATGCCCTGGCTCTGCACCAGGTTTCTGCGCTCCGGCCTGCTCTTTCGTACCAGAACCCTGCGCTCCGGTTCCATCTTCCCCCTCCGCAGCAGGCGCATCCATCGCGGTACCGATTTCTGTTTCCTCCTGCGCCTCACTGGAATTCGCGCAGCCCGTACAGCTGAGGCACAGGCTAAGCGAAAGCATCACTCCCGCTGCAAGTTTATTCCATTTTATCATAATTTTTCTCCCTTCTGTTGGTTATACTAGAGCGTGTTTGAAAAATGTTCTCTGTCAGATGTGCGTCACAATTTGTAGGATATTTCTCTTCATCCTGCCCATTCGCTTTGCTTCATTGTTTACTGCCACTTACCGATATTGCCCAACTGATCACTGCCAGCCTCTACCGCTTATCCTTCCCACAATCAGCAAACTTCATACCC
Organism: Lachnospiraceae bacterium UBA7160; assembly: GCA_002491565.1. GTDB lineage: Bacteria > Bacillota > Clostridia > Lachnospirales > Lachnospiraceae > Choladousia. Next base: position 12,240 of record DKWE01000112.1, read on the forward strand.
TCAATTTTTCTACATGCGCTACAATTATGGCCGTGCAATCGAAACCTCGGTGCAAATGTGTCCATTGCACACGCCTATCTGCCGCAATTCCTACATCAGAACATTGCATATTACTGTTCAGACCTATGTTATCCAGCGAGGCGAGTTGTTGCCCACCGCCAGGATGATCGCAAACAGGAACCATTTTATTCCACTGTGGCTTCATCTGACGCATCCGCTATCCTTCTGTCTTTCCTCTCGACAGCCGGGAACGCAACCTGCATCTCAAATCCCTTGCCCCACTCCGAATTCACCCGCAGCGTCAGATTCAGCTCCTTCGCCATCTCCTCGGCCAGGTACAGCCCCATCCCGGTCGCTTTCTTCCGCTCAGTGCCGGTGTCGCCTGTGAAGCCTTTCTCGAACAGATACGGCAGATCGCAGGCACGCACCCCGATTCCGTTATCCCGCACGCTGAGAACACAGCGCCCCTCTCTTTGCTCACAGGAGAAGCACAATTCAGGGGTGCTCGCACTGTAGCGGATGGAATTGCTGACGAGCTGCCCCAGTAGAAATTGCAGTCCTCTCCTGTCTGAATAGACCGACTTTCCATCCAGCTCCACCCGAACTACAAACTGCTTCTCTTCGAGCAGCGGCCGGTAGTCCTCCAGAATCTCGTCAATGACCTCCCGAAGCCTCAGATGCTCAAACCGATAATCCTTCCGCGCGCTCTTCAGCCGCGCGTAGTACAGCAGCTGGTTCACAGACTCCTGCAGCTGGTTCCTGATATAGTCCAACCGCAGACAAAGTGCATCCGGCAGTTCCTCCCTGCGGTTGTCCAGAAGAAAGGTCAAAAGAGAAATCGGCGTCTTGATCTCGTGCGCCCACAGCTCCATATATTCCTCATAATCCTCCAGCTGCGTCTGTCCCTTCGCACAGGCAGCCTCATAACTCCGCAAAGTCTCGCCCAGAAGCCGTATCTCATCTTCAAAAGCAGGTCCCGCCGCCTCTGTCAGCTGCTCCTCCTGCTGCAGATCCGGTTTCTCTAAAAATGCAAAAAACGCCTGGCTCCTTCTTCTCTCCTGATAAACAATTCCAGCACAGACCACACAAAATAATATTACAGTCGCCATCAGAATGACCACAGCTAATGCATAGAAAGCCCGCGTGTTCGCAAGCCAGAGCAGCAGTATGGCGAACGCATCCACTCCGAGCAGAAGCAGCAGCCAGGGAAAATACTGCGCCAGTGCTGTCAAAATCCCACTCTGCAGCCTCTTCTGTTCTTTCTCCTGCTCGGCCTTACCTACTACAGCCCTTGTGTCCCCCGGCTTCTGTTCTACCCCTCCGGACTCCGGGCTTGCTCCGTTTTCCGCACGTTTCCTCTTTCTAATTTCCATGCCTTCGCTCTCCTGCTCATTTGTGTTTCGGCCTCCCAGTGCATTCCATTTTCCTATATTTCAGCCTTCCCGGCCTCACTCCTGCACTTCCACCGGTATGAGCCGATACCCGGCGCCGCGTATCGGTACGATCTGCTGGCGCATCCCAAGACCTGTCATCGTCTTTTTCAGCCGTGTCAGGTTCACCTGCAGCGCATTTTCATCGATAAATTCCGCCGTCCCCCAGACTGCCATGCACAGCTCTTCCTTCGTGACCAGCTCTCCCCGGTGCACCAAAAAGGTCTCCAGATTTAAGTTTCTCTTCTATTTCGTTCATTTTCCTGTCGAACAATTTATTGTTTTTATTTCTTCCTCGAATCTTGCTGCACTGATGCAGAGGTTTTTCACTTCTTCCCAGCTATTACAGACCTCAGCAACAAATTGCCTGTAAATCAACAATCTTTTTTTGTGTCCGGGAATCCTAATGCCGTGATAGGCTTTGCCTTTTGAAATAATATTTGCCCAGGGATCCTCTATCGTTTCAACTCCTTTCAGCTTATCATACGCAGCAGCTACCCAGGTATCCGTGCTGTCACATGGAATCACAATACATATACCATTTTTTTGATTTAACCAGGAAGCGATTAATGTGGTTAAATGACCTATGTATCCTTCTACGGATACTTCATGTGACATACAAGGTAGTTCAATGGGACAATCGCTACTTTTTAAACGCATACATTCTAACGAATTTACCTTGCCTTTACTTTCACATACTGTAGTTCCGCACTGGCAATGTACTTCTTTTTCTTTTCTTGCCACATCTCCATCCATTTGAACAATAATCATGTCCAACTGAGGTTCAATATCCTTCATAAACTTTTCCAGAATCCCTACATGATCTGTACACCATTTCCATACACCTTTCCAGCCATTTCCATATTCGCCAGTTAAGTCATCTTCCGGCTGCAGCTGTATATATTGGTTATCTTCTCCTGTAATCTGATCAACAATTCCTTTCAGAATAATATAATCCGTCGGCCCCTCACAGACGATTCCTATATTTTTACTCATATCAGTTCCGGTACACCCCCAAGCCTTCCATTAATCCAAAGTCTTGATAAAGATTGTCCCTCTCTGAGTAATTCCTCAGAAACCTGTATTCTTTTAATCTGTGCAAATCCATTTCTATCACGGTCAACAGCAAATAAACGAATATCATCATTTTTTAAGTCTAACCCGTCCAGTACCAGCGGATTATGTGTCGTCAGGAATACATGCTTTTTATTTTCCAGAATCTGTTGACAAAAAACCTGTGTAATTTTTTTTGCCAGTCTGGGATTCAAAGCATGGTCAAAGCTGTCCACTGCAAACACAGACGGTGCCTGCGGATGCATAGCAAGACATAGCATAAACAACACATATAACGCACCTTCGCTGGCATCATATCCTGTAAATTTTGCTGTGTTTTTCATAAAGCGGTCACTGAACTCAATAATCTGTCTTGTGGTTGGGATGTTGGAATTGATGCTTGTCTTCTTGGGGATATCAATCGAAATATCCGATGCCCAGTCAATCATCTCAAGCACATCATCCATATAAAGGGAACCAAAGCGAACATCACCATCCTTTTCTTTTATAATATCCTGTAATGCTTCTGCCAGTCTTCCGCCGTTTAAACCTATGGGTGACATCTGGTTGGGATCCGGAACTGTTCCCCGCAATGTTAATGTATTGGGCTGAAATATTCCAAAATTTGAAAAAAGCTTTGCAATCTCTCTGCCATTTACTAATTCCGGATTTTCATCAATCAGAAAAAAACCAATATAATTGTTGCCTTGCTTTTGAGAAGCATTACTTCTTCCCCATTTTCTTTCCCCATTTTGTGAAAAAGATTCCGAATGATATTTCCAGTAGTCCGTATCCTTCGGTGTTGTTAAATGCACATCATACCGAAAGATATCAGATTGTTCCTCTTCCTCCCATTCCAGAGATAAATCAATGGTCGGCTTCGCTCTCTGCCCTTTAAAATTTGACTTATACAAGGAAGATGCGCTCAGCCTCACTCCTTTTCTTTGAAGGCTGTTCGCATCCACGCGGTCTGTCATAGCTGCGCTTAATAAACCTATTGCCTCCAAAACAGTGGATTTTCCTGAGCCATTCGCCCCTATAAACACATTCACTTTTCCTGGCTCGAAGGATACATGAAATAATGACTTAAAATTCCCAACACTTATCTTCTTTAAGTTCATGCCTATCGCTCCTCTCTTAGCATGAGTATAGCATATTTTATGAATTAAATATAGCTATTTTCCCAATTTTTATACATACCTAATCTGCAATCAAAGAATAGAAAGCAACAAACCTTTTATTAAGAGCTGCCATACCACATCAAAGCGCATACTGGTCTCATCTGCTATGCGCTTATATAAGTCCTGAAACACTGAATTTCTTCCAAGCTTCTGTCTCTATGCCCCGGCTTCCTCTGTCCGGTCAAAAACTGCACGCCGATCATTGTATCCGCGATCAGCAGAAAAATAATGGCGAGATAGATCGTGATGTAGCTCGCTGCTACCATATAGAACAACTGCCGTCCCATATTCTGCAGGTAACTCCCATACGGGAGCCCCGCCGCATCCAGCTTCTCATTCAGGCTGGGAATCGCCACGCCCGCCCCGAAAAAGCACAGAGCCGCCAGCAAAAGCAGCGATCCGAGCGCCAGCGCACCCGACCGGCTGATAACTGTCTCCTGAAGCTGCCGGAAATGGAAGACATGGAGATGCCTCCTGCTCGTTCAGACCGGAGAGCTTCTCCATCAGCGCCTTCGCATTTTTCGAATCCAGCGCTCCGGTTGACTCTATCGGGACACTCATTTTGATACAATTTGATTCTCCCTCAAACCTTTTCATTTTGGCCTGTACTTTTTCATTTTGCCTGTTGGGGTTGCATACTGGGGGAGGGAAAATTATAAGGTTTAAAGCTAAAAGAAAAAGCCCGGAATCATGCGGTTTTTCGTCTGCCACATGGTTCCGGACTGTTTGTCCTGTGAAATATCTATTGTTCTCTGATCCTTTTCTCCATGAAAAAACTTATTCAGCACTTTCTGGATGATTTTACATTCCGATTTTGCCAATGCAAATAAAGTCATTTTATGATAGTCTTCAAAGACACTCCTTTTTCATTCGACACATCTCCATACACTTTTATATGCAGCAACGGCATTCTCCTCACAAAATTCCTCTCAAATCTAACATGGATAAGGATATATCCAACGCACCGACACTAAATCCTTCGCTTTTATCAAACTCTCCATGGCAATCACAGCCGCCAGTGATTCTCATATTATTCTTTTTGCAAAAATCAACACAGACATCCGTAACATCTTTTGAATGTGACGGATAATAACATTCAATTCCTTCTATTCCGCACATCCTCATTTCGCTCAGCATAGCGGCAAATCCGTCCGGATATCGTTCGTACAAATACCCCGGATGCGCCAAAACGGGCACTCCTCCCGCTCGTCTGACCATTCTGCAGAAATCCGTCATATTGCACTCCCCAAAGTCCGATAAATGATTCGGTGTTCCATACCTGCAGTAAATCGTTTCATTTGCCTCCTCATATGTTTTGGCTGCGCCCTTTGCCACCGCATAATGCAGATATTTCCATCCCCCTTTCTCCTTAGGATAACTAAAACGACGGTATTCTTCCAGAGACATTTGTGGATAATCCCGCATCATATTATATACGATATATTCACATGCAACAGCTTTATATTGCTTGTCAATAAAAGCCTTCATTTCTTCATTGTCTTTATCAAAATTATATGCAAGCATGTGCAGGCCTTCACCTTCCCACAAAACTTCTAATTCAACGCCCATAACATATTCCATCCCATTGTCACGGCAAATTTCTGGCAAAACGGAATATGCGTCAATTGTCGCATGGTCGCATATGGAAAGTAAGCCGACCTTTCTCTTTTTGGCAAGTGCCACAATTTCTTCTGGTGAACGCGAACTATCAGAATATATTGAATGAATATGTAAATCAGCTTTCATATTGAAACCTCCACAAGCCGATACCCGGCGCCGCGTATCGGTACGATCTGCTGGCGCATCCCGAGACCTGTCATCGTCTTTTTCAGCCGTGTCAGGTTCACCTGCAGCGCATTTTCATCGATAAATTCCGCCGTCCCCCAGACTGCCAAGCACAGCTCTTCCTTCGTGACCAGCTCTCCCCGGTGCACCAAAAAGGTCTCCAGAATCCGCCCCTGGTTTTTGGGGAGCACCACGGAATTCTTGTGAATATACAGCGTATAGGTGCCCCGGTCCAGCAGATAACCATCGCCTTCCAGCAGATTCGTCCGCCCTTCATACCGCTTCAGAACATTGGAAATGCGGGCAAGCAGCCGTTCCTTTCGGCAGGGCTTCGTCAGATATTCGTCCGCCCCAAGCTCCAGCGCATGCAGCTCATCGCCGAGCTGATCCCGCGAGGTCAGCACCAGCACCGGAACCGTCCCTTTCTGCTTGAGATCCCGGCAGATCTGGAAACCGCTCGCCCCCGGCAGGTTCAGATCCAACAGCACCAGATCACAGGCCATCTCCCGCAGCTGGCCCGTCACATCGGTAAATGCAGTGATCTCTGCAGTCTCATAGCCCGCCTTTCGCAGGATATCTGACAGCTCCTCCCGCATATATAGTTCATCCTCTACGATTGCGATACACTTCACAGGCATGCCTCCTTACGCTTCAAGCCACCCTCTCCTAACCTCACGCTCTTGTACTAAAGCTCCCGATATGACCAAAATACACGCATAGTTAAACTCACATCATTCCCTGCAAATCTATTATAAAACGCTTCTATTTTTTACTGTAATATAACTGTTTCGGACTGCCAGGCCTTTCCGGTATGCTCAAATGGATCAATCCTCCCTCTACCAGCGGCATAATGTGTTTCTGAATCGCATAGGACACAGAAGATAGTCCAAGATACTCGCATAATTCCTTTCTGGTCCTCGGTGTATTGCAAAACAAAAGCAAGTTTTTTACTTCTTCACTTTGCTCGGATGCCTGGTCTGCTTTATTGTCCGGCTCTTTGTAAAATCTGACAAGGAAGCTTTAATGTCCTCATGGTCATTCTGGGCACTTCCCGGATGTCATCCTGGTATTTTTTACGAAAAGCCTCATAGCTGTATATTTCATACTCTGTCATCGGTTCATCGCTGTCGCCTACCCGTACAAACGATCCCTTTATTCTGCCCTGTCCCCGGTAATAGCACGGCCTGTCTGCCAGATCAATATTTCATTTAATTTTTCAATAAATTCTTCCGTTGTCATTTTAATTTCACTTCCTTATATTTGATATTTTATCACTCTATTTTACTTTACTCAAGAAAGTCAAATTATATTTTTAAATTTCAATTTTGAATTTAATTATTCAGTTTCTAAAACAAAGCCGTACACCAGAGCACCTGTTCATCCGCTATACTGCATCAAAGAGGATGTCGCAAAATTGCCAAAAGCTACAAGCTATAGTACATGACCAAGCGGCCGGGTACCTGAGCTTGCGTCTTACCTGTATTTTGCGACATCTTCTCATGCAAGTTCCGGAACACTGAAGTCCCACAAATCCTCTGTTTCCAGTGTACTATCTCATTCATATCCGGTAAAACTCCTTGTTTGAATATGAATGAGGCAGTACATTCGTCTCATCACTCCTCCCGCTCTGGCTCCATCAGCCCCTGCAGATAGCGGTCGCTGATGCGCTTCACTGCCGCGAGATACAGATATTCTACCATACACAGCGCCACAATCATAGCCGCAGAGATCCACATCATCTCCGACATGTTTGATCTCACCCGCGAGGACAACAGACCGTTCAACAGCGCCCGGATGCCGAACAGGCTGCTGCATGCCGCGATCCCCGTCGGGATGCCGAAATACCAGTTGATCTGTTTCCTTGCCGACTGGCGGAGCATGCGGTAGTCCGCGCCAAGCCAGATGAGCGTCCGGTAGCGGCGCCCCGTCTTCCTCTGCCCGGTCAAAAACTGCACGCCGATCATTGTATCCGCAATCAGCAGGAAAATGATGGCGAGGTAGATCGTGATGTAGCTCGCCGCTACCATATAGAACAGCTGCCGTCCCATATTCTGCAGGTAGCTCTCATACGGGAGCCCCGCCGCATCCAGCTTCTCATTCAGGCTGGAAATCGCCGCCATCAGCCCGTCATGCGCATATGCTTCCTCAGCCAGAATCCCGTTCAGGTAGATATCATAGTTCTCCTGGGTGTAATAGTCAAACGCCTCATCCGGCAAAATCAGTGCAAGGGCGAGCGTGATGGAACGGTCTGTGACAATGCTCGCCGTCTGCACCTCTCCGGTCAGCGTGATTTCCTGCCCGTCAAGCTGCGCCTTCGGCCGTGTCTTTAGAATGGTATTCAAAAGCTCTACGTCCTCCTCGTTCGCAAACTCTGCGTCCTGGAAAAGCGCTGCCTCCTTCTCTCCAAGCATAAGCTCCGGAAGCCCCGCTGCTGCAAGCAACTCGTTGTATCCGCTAAGTGCAATCAGATGCGGGTACGTATACTGTCTCAGATGATTCTGCAAACTGCTCCCGTTCCTCCAGGAATCCTCTGAAGAATCTGCTGAAGTATCCGACGAATGCTGCAGCTCATCAAGCGCTTCCAGCACCGGCTTCATTTCAAACGCGTGCTCGTAATCCTCCGTCGTCCGGATATATCCCACCTTCACCTCAAACAAATGCGAAAACTGTTCCTCCAGCCCCTGCTCCTGCAGCGCCTGCCGGATTTCCTCTGCGCTGCGCTCCCCCCACTCTTCTACAAAGGTATAATCCAGAATATGCTCTGCCTCCCCATAAAAACGGGAAATCGCCACGCCCGCCCCGAAAAAGCACAGAGCCGCCAGCAATAGCAGCGAGCCGAGCGCCAGAGCACCCGACCGGCTGATAACCGTCTCCTGAAGCTGCCGGAAATGAAAGACATGGAGATGCCTCCCGCTCTTTTTGCGGCGCGCCAGAAGCCCCAGCGGAAGCCGCAGCCCCCAGAACAGCAGGAAGGTGCCAGCAGTTCCCAGAAAAAGAGTTCGTCCCATCTCCATAATATGGTACCACGCGAGCCCCCGGATCGCCTTCGTGTAGGCCGCAGCCAGGCACCCGATGCCTCCAATAAGCGCCACCGCATAGACCGGCCATGGCTTCTGCGGCCTAACTCCTTCCGGCTGGTCCGCCAGCAGCGTGCCAATCTCCTGCCTGCTGATCTTGCCGCTTAAGATCAAAAATGCTGCAAACTTAATCAGGAGAAACCCAGCCGCTGTCTCAAGCGCCGCCGTCAGAGAAAAAGAGCTCTGGTGTCCGATAATCCCAAGCCCTACCAGCCGTGCCGTCAGCAGACTGATCAGCTCCGAGAGCAGAACCGCAATCGGAAGCCCGAGCAAAAGCGCCGCCACGCTGTTCTGAAAGTCCTCTGCCAGCAGCAGCGCAAACAATTTGATCCGCCGCATGCCGGACATCAGATAGACGCCAAACTCATGCCTGCGCCGCTCCAGCTGAAACCGGCTGGCATAATAGATCAGAAAAAACATCAGGCACAGGGTCAGCCCATAAAACGCCGGGATCATCGCCAGCAGACGGTTCACGGCATCGCTCTCCATCCGCGCGAGGAACCGCATGACATCCTGATACGGCAGCGACAAAATAATATAAAAAGCGACGATCGCCACCAGCAGAGAGCTGAAAAACAGTCCGTTTTCCTTCCGCTCCCGCCTGCTGTTCCGGAATACCAATTTATAGAACATTCGCACTGCCCCCTCCCAGCTGCGCGAGGACCTCCAGAATCCGCGCGTAAAATTCCTGCCGCGTCTCATCCGGGAGGTCTCTGCGGATCTCGTGGAAAATCACACCGTCCTGGATGAACAGAATCCGGTTGCAGTAGCTCGCCGCATTCGAATCATGTGTAACCATCAGAATTGTAGATGCCTCCCGCTCGTTCAAACCGGAAAGCTTCTCCATCAGCGCCTTCGCATTTTTCGAATCCAGCGCTCCGGTCGGCTCATCCATGAGCAGAATATGCGGCTTCAGGATCAGCGCCCGCGCCGCAGCGATTCTCTGCTTCTGCCCGCCCGACATCTGCGTCGGGAATTTGTCCAGGACCTCCTCCACCTCCAGATACCGCGCCAGCTGTGCAAGACGCCTGCCGCTTTCCTTCTCCGATACGCCGTGCAGAGACAGTGGAAGCAGGATATTCTCCCGTCCGGTCAGATTATCCAGCAGTTCAAAGTTCTGGAACAGGTATCCGATCTCCTTCCCGCGGTAATCTGCCAGCGCCGCTCCCTTCAGATTCTGAACCTGTCTGCCATTCATCAAAATGCTGCCGCTGTCCGGTGCGATGACCGTCGCAATGCAGTTCAGCAGCGTAGACTTTCCAGAGCCGCTGCTCCCCATAATCCCGAGAAATTCGCCCGGCATCACCTGAAACGTGATGCCATTTAACGCGTTCGTTACGTTTTTTCCCTTGCCATAATGCTTTTTTAAACTCTCCATCTTCAAAATAGGCTGCATGATGAAATCCCTCCTTCATGCAGCCTATCATATCATATTCATTGCAGGAATAACACTTACAGCTGGTGTAAGGTATTCCGACTCACAAAGCCGCGTATTTAAAGGCTTTCTTCAGATGCTTGTGTCTACCGTGTGTAATAGAAATATAGATGTTATTTTTTACTTTGTGCGACGTTGCATAAAACCAAGGAGAAATCCTGTCCTGAACGCCTGGCACGCAGGCACGTACAAGCCCGGGGACGAGATCACCTTCAAGTCCTGCCGCGCCGCATCCAATGAGGATCTGGACGCACCCTGCAAACGGCAGCTAGACTATCACCCCAGCAGCTTCCGCCGCGCCATGCGCACCGAAAACGCGCAGACCAGCGTAAACAGGACGAGAATTGCCCCTGCGCTCCAGAGGTTCACCTGGAACAAATCCTCCTTCATCACATTTCCGAGCGCCCGCACAGAAAACCAGGAAGTCAGGACGGTCAGGACAAACGGACAGCAGTAGGTGAAGCAGATTTCACTGCGCACCGATTTGCCGAGAATGCGGCGCGGGATTCCGAGTCGGCACAGCACCTGGTAGCGTTCGTGGTCCTCATAGACATCATTTCCCGTCTTCAGGAACATGATGCTGCCGCCCGCCAGCACAAACGTCGCAAACAGGAACAGGCAGAGTGAATACATGACGCACACCCAGCTCGTATCCCGGTTCAGCGGGTCCGTGAAATTTACGCCCGTATAGACGGAGCCGTCCTCACTCCGCTCCGCCAGCCCGGTCAGGTATGGCCTCGATGCGTCCACATTCTCCGGGACCGCGATCCGGTAATTGTAGACCCAGTTCTCCACCGCTCTTCCGTTCTCCGCCAGCGCGTGCAACCGTTCAAACGCAGCGTCGCTGACAATCGCCAGATTCATGTAAGTCTGCAGATTCCCCAGATACGGCGTCTTTGTCGAGCCGAGCAGCTCGTAGGTCTCGCCGTCAATCGTGATCTTCTCCCCCGCGCGGTCCTCATCCACAAAGCTCATCATAATCTCGTGGCTGACGTCGATCGCTTCGTATGCTCCCGGCTCCGGCCAGGTAAAGTCCAGCCCGGCCCGACCGGCAGCTTCCTTTACCTGAGAATAAGAAACCACTCCGGACATATTTTGAAACCTGGAATCAAAGACGCTGGCATCCATCAGAAGCAGCCGGAAGCTGTTCCAGTAGGATACCTCGTTATCCTCCTCGATGCCCTCGCAGATCTCCTCCCCGTCCCACTCGTGCGAGGAAATAATCTGGTACGTGTAGGTCTGGTCAAACCACACCATCCGTTCATACCGCTGCTGCATCGCAATCGACACCGCAAGAACCGTCACTGCGCTGATCATCAGCACTGTCACCATCGCGTAGGTCCGGTAGTTTTTCTTGATCCGGAACGCAAGGCTGTTCACCCAGAGCGTCCGCTGCTTCTTGTACAGATACCCCTTACTGCGCGTCAGCGCACGCAGAACTGCCGGGATCAGTCCGGAATACAGCAGATAGACGCCGACGATGACCAGAATCGTCGCAGCCAGTCCAAGCTCAAGGGAATCCAGGTCTCCCGTCCGCCACGCTGCCACATAGCCTGCTGCCAGAATGCCAGTCCCTGCAAGGATCCGAAGCGTTGTGACTGCTCGGTGCTCCGGCTTCATCTCCTTCTGCTTCGCCCCAGAGAGCAGATTCAGCACGCTGCTCGTCCGCAAGGTGTGACATCCCTTCAGCGTCATCAGCCCATGGATGGTGAGAAACATTGCGGAGGTAATCATCACTGACTGCAGGGAAAAGGAAAACCGCACATCCGCACTGATCCTTGAAAGCCGCAGCAGGATCATCTGGAACAGCTTGGAGAATGCCAGTCCTGCCACAAGGCCGAACGCCAGCGCGAACAGGCCGACCATGCCGCTCTCCAACAGATACAGCTTCCCAATACGCCGGTTATCCAGGCCCATGAAAATATAGATGCCGATTTCCTTCTTCCGCTGATTCAGAAAGACATTTGACGCGTACCAGATAAAGAAAAACAGAAATACGACAAATACCACCGACAGGGTCTCTGTCACAATATCAATATAGTCTTTATTGTAATTTTCCAGGACATCCATCGCATCGGAAAACACGATATTCTGGAAATTGAAGAAAATGAACACCGAGAACGCGAGGGAGAGAACCAGCACGCCGAACTCCCGCACACTCCGCTTGAAATTGGACCAGGCCAGTGTATAAAGCTTCATTCCTGCTCACCTCCAAGCGTCGCGAGCATCGACAGGATTTCCTCGTAGAATTCCTTCCGGTCCTGCCCGCGGTTCAGGCGGCACTGGATCTGCCCGTCCTTTAATAAATAGACCTGCTTTGCGTAGCTCGCTGAGTACGCGTCGTGCGTCACCATCAGGATCGTCGCCTGCCCTGCGTCGTTGACCGTCTTGAGGCAGGTCAGCAGATCCCGGCTCGACCGGGAATCCAGCGCTCCGGTCGGCTCATCTGCGAACAGGATCCGCGGTTTCGTGATCAGCGCCCGCGCACTCGCAGCCCGCTGTTTCTGCCCTCCGGAGAGCTGGTATGGATACTTGTCCAGGTGTGCAGAGAGCCGGAAGATCTTCGCCTGCTCCGCCACACGCTGGATGACCTCGCTGCTCTTCACTCCGTTCAAGGAAAGCGGCAGCGCGATATTGTCCTGCAGCGTCATGCTGTCCAGCAGATTGTATTCCTGGAAAATGAAACCAATTTTATCTCTCCGCAGGATCGATAGCTCATGATTCTTCATATGCGTGATGTCCGCGCCGTCCAGCAGAATCGAGCCGTGCGTCGGCGCATCCAGCGTGGACAGCAGATTCAGCAGCGTCGTCTTTCCCGCGCCGCTCGGCCCCATGATCGCGAGGAAATCCCCCTCGCAGACCGTCATATTGATATTGCGCAGCACCGGAGCCTGATAATTGCCCCGCCCGTAATTCTTCGAAAGATTTGTTACCTCCAGAAGCTGTCTCATAATCATATACCCCTTTCTGACCGGGAAGCCGCCAAATCATTTCCACACAACCGCAGCCATAAATCGCTCTTTTCCACACACAGCTGTACATATGAATCATATTCCCCGCTATACACAAAGCGCATGCCTGCTTTGAGACGTCTATTGTATGGAACTTGATAAGGAATCCTCCCCTGACAGAAGCAAGTATAACAGAATCCTCCCGAAAAATCCTTACATCCATCTAACACCTGCCGCACGTATCTAACAAAAATGATAGATACCTGTACATTTATAGATCATCGTGATTCACCATGCTCACCGCAAGTTTTATTTTTTTAATTTTTCAAATAAATCCGCAAATAAATTATCTCTCTTGATATAGTATACATATTTTATAAAATGTCTGCGGTCATCAAACGCATATCGATTGTCATACTCCGGAATCGGGCTGTGTATCAGGCAGTCCTTCATGAAGTCGCCGTCCAACAGCCACGCCACCGCCGTCACATCCCAGATGGCACGCGTCCATGTTGAGCCTCCATAATATATTGCAGCCTCCTTTGTCGTCACATCCACAAGATAGTCACAAAGCTTATTCCTGCCTCTCAGGTGATACTCAAGCTCCGGACCACTGATAGTAAATGCGGAAACCACACCCATGCACGGCAGTTGTACCAGCGGGACACCGCAACCGAATACGATCCTCGCTCCGGCAACATCCTGAAACAGGTTAAATTCCTTGTTATCCGGCCAGTGAATTGCCTGTCCGCCAAGCCAGATAACTACGATGCGGTTTGTAATTTCCGGGTTCAGCAAAATAGCTGACGCTACGTTTGTAATCGCAGCAATTGCAATTACATACAGCGGATGCTCTTCTGTATAGTTCATTGCCCGCTCCGCCAGATCTTTTGCTGCGTCCGAGATGACCGGCTCCTCCTCCGACGGCATATACTGCGTAGATCCGCGATATACTAGGGATTTCAGATCTTCCCGCTCCATCAGTGTCAGCACATTCAGAATTTCCTGATAGCTCTTCTCCATTCCGTCTGCCGGACCCTCTGATTTTTCATTGTAGTACGGCGCTGCATAGATTGCCTGCAGGTTGAGCTTGTCATCCGATTTAATCAAATAAGCAAGCGCATACTGATCATCAATCTCATTATAGGTATCGGTATCCAGTACCACATCTACCTTTCCCTTCGGCTTTTCCAGCCGCCTGATCAGACGTGCAGGATCCGCCGGAAGCTTTGGGTCCGGTGGATTGATAAACGTGTCCTCGATCTCCCTGATTTTTTTCTCATTGTCCATGACTCTCCTCCTAACATTAATGTCGTTTTACATGTCTCTTTTGGTTGCTTTCAAAGTGGTTTGTCAACTATACCGTTCTCCTTATACATCCATCAGATAATCCGTAAGATCACAAAAACGCAGCGCAAACCGCGTTCCCTTCCCTTCCTCCGAAAATGCCTCTACCTGAATATGCAGCAGCCCCGCAGTCTTTTTCACGAAATACAGTCCCATCCCTGTGGAGCGGTAGTCACCGCTCCGCAAAGCTTTTCCCACATAGCCGCGCTCGAAAATGCAGGGCAGATCCTCCGGTGATATCCCGATCCCGTTGTCTTCAACGGACAGACAGACATCCCCGTCCGGCTCCGCCACGGCGCAAAATGACAGCTTCGGTGACTCTGCCTCTGCACCCAATGACTGCTCCGCCGCTTCTGTCACTGCTCCAAATGACTGCTTCGCCGGCTCTTCTCCGCCCTTCCGGTACTTGATTGCATTGGCAATCAGCTGATCCAACAAATACACCAGCCATCTCTGGTCACTGTACACCCAGTTCTCTCCCAACTCCAGCTTCACTTCCATCCCCGCCTGGATCATTTCCCAGGACCGGTTTTTCACCGACTCACGGACCACATCGGAAAGCAAAAGCTTCTTAAAGTGTACATCATGCTCCGGCCGCTGCAGCTTGCTTCCCATCATGACCGCGTGCACCTGCGATTCCAGACGCACGATGCAGTCCTGCATTTCCCGCTGCAGTGCAGTATCTGTATTTCGCTCATTCATCAGCCGCAGTGCGGCAAGCGGCAGCTTCGCCTCGTGTGACCATCGCGCAATATAGTCGGAGAGCTCCTCCAGTTCCTCCACACGCCTGGAAAGCTCCAGCTCCTGCTCCGCGCGTTCCCTCTGGATGTATTCCCCCGCACGGCTTCCAAAGAAGTGCTCCTCCTCTTCGCTGGTAAGTGCCCTTCCGAAGCAGATCCGCTTTCCGAGCTTCCGCCACCGGTGCAGATCCACCACAAGGGCAGCTCCGGCAATCCCCGCCAGCAGCAAATTCAGATAAACCAGATCTGCGCCATACAGCTGTGTCGCACAAAAAACACCCAGGTACAGGTTGAGAAACAGCAGCATTCCGCACGCTGCAAGGATTGGCAGTGCGCGTGCGCGTAAATAGTGAACACACCGTTTTGTGGCAGCATCTTCCCGCCCTTCTTTCCCGACATATTTTTCCACAGCTGCGCCCCCATCCTTTCCGGCACCAGTTCCTATTCGCCATAACAATCACTGGACTCCCGTCCGCTCATTATGGGCTACTGCTCACAGACAGCCGTGAACAGCAGCCATTATGGCAAGTAATACCCCTGCCCCTTCTTCGTCCGGATACAGTCCACGTTCCCGCCCGTCCCCTCATGAATCTTAGCCCGGAGCCTGGATACCAGCACGGTCAGCGAAGCGTCCGTCACGTAATCATCCGTATTCCACAGCTGCTGCATCAGAGTATCGCGCGTGACGACCTTCCCCCGGTGATCTGCGAGCAGACTAAACACTTTATTTTCCGATTTTGTCATTTCAATCAGGATCTCTCCCCGGTATACGAGCTGCCCCTGGCCGCGGTCATAAATCAAATTCTCCGCAACTGCCTCCCGGTCCGACTGCACATACTCATAGGAACGCCTCAGCAGCGCCCGGATCTTCACCAGTAACAGCTCCGGATCAAACGGTTTCTCCACGTAATCATCCCCGCCTGAGACCATTGCCATCACTTTATCCGCGTTCTGGTCGCGGCTCGACAGAAACAGCACCGGGACATGTGAAGTCTCCCGAATCTTGCTGCACCAGTAAAAGCCGTCGTAGGATGGCAAATTGATATCCATCAGTACCAGATCCGGCCTGCACTGTCTGCATGCGAGATCCACCGCATCAAAGCGCTTCAGGCACAGAGCCTCAAATCCCCATTTCTCACACAGCCTCCCAATCTCCCGCGCCAGCAGCAAATCATCTTCTACAATCATTAGTTTCATAACACTCTCCATCCTTTCCCGGCTGTCTGTTGCAATCATGCCCGTGTTAGCAGGCAGATACCTTTATTGTACACATTCTGACCCGCTCTGAACAGGCTAAAACAGCTACCTTGCAAAAATGTTAGGATGGTGTGCTGCCGCTTAGAGATGCAAAATCCGGGTACTGACAACCAGTACCCGGATCTACGAAAACGTGGAGCATATGGGATTCGAACCCACGGCCTCTACAATGCGAATGTAGCGCGCTCCCAACTGCGCTAATGCCCCATCGCCTTTTAATATACCACATCTTTCCTAAAAATGGAAGAGGAAATTTAAAAAATTTTCATTTAAGCCACAAGTTCAGCCGCAGGCTCATTGGCGACCGGTTGTTACCAGGCAAGCTATTTTTACCTCAGCTGCGGCCTCCTCAACACCGGATACTCGATCCTGTGAAGCTTCAGCTCCTCGCACCACTTCAGGGCAATCTTCTCTGACCCCCTGTCACATACCATGTCCGGTGAGTGGGCATCGCACCCGATGATGACATCGCAGCCGTGCTGTGCGGCTATCTCAAAGAAATCGCGCCTTGGATAGTTCCGCCCGTCGCGCATACCAAGTAAATTGATCTCCAGCGGAATAGAAAGCTGCGCCGCCCGGTCACACAGCTTATGGGCCGCCTCCTCAAAATACTGCTGCTCTCCGAAAAAATTAAAAAGCTCCGGGTGCGCCACATAGGTAAAGCAGCCTGTCTCCATCGCCTCGATCACCTGGTTCACATACTGCATAAAGCTGTCATTCCCATAGTGCGGCGCTCCGCTGTAGTCCCCTTCTACCTCATTTCCAAGGCAATGCTGCCCAAGAATAATATAATCGACCGGATACTGCTCATAGAACCGGATCAGCTTTTCAAAAAAGCGCGGATAATACTCTGTCTCAAACCCAAGCCTGATGTCAATGTCATCCTGATATTCTCTCCGCATGGCAAGGATAGAATCTACATACCCCTCTGCCTCTTCCGGCCGCATCCGAAAGGTGGAATAATAATCTCCCTCGAAGAAATATGGGCTGTGATCCGAAAATCCCAGTACCTTCAATCCGCTCTCTATCGCCTGCTCCACGTATGCCCTGTCACTGCCGCTGGCATGACGGCAACGCGTGGTATGGGTATGAAAATTTGTCTCCATATAAAAACGCCTCCTCAATTCCAAAAACATGCTCTGCAATACTTATCATCCAGACTCCGCCATCATACCACATCCCAATGCCGCGGTCAAAGGGTTCTTCCCCCTTAAAAAGTAATATTGTTGTTTTTATTTACAATCTGGTCTGTCAACCAGTCTGATTGGCATACTCCGCATCCTGATTTTTCATCGGTAAGGAAGTTGAGTGAGTGCCACAGAAGTCCTGCAGATTCCTCCGGATCTGTGCCTGCATCGCTTCCAGTGATACGCCTCTTGCTTCCGCAAGAAATTCCATATTTTTCCGAAGCACCAGCGGAACCTCCCTGATATCCCAGCGCTCCTTGCCGCAGGCCCACGCAACAGCCGATACCCCGTCCGTCTCCAGAAAGATGCGGTCATCCGGAATCCGCCGGAGCATATGCCGGTACAGCTCTGCCGGAGCCCGGTCAGGCGGGAGCGGTCCGGAAGCCAGGCAGTTTGCTGCAAAATCCGGTCCCAGCGTAAAATAACAGCCCTGTTCCAAAAATTTCTCAAAAGTCTTGATATCGCCGGAATACCAGTGCACACAGATTTTCCCTGTAAAGCCGCGCACCAGCTCTGCGATCGTCTGCTCCTGCCCCTTCGTATGCAGGATCACTGGCTTGCCAAGCGTTTCTGCGATCTCCAGCTGACGGCGAAACACCTCCTCCTGCGTCAAAAGCGGCACTTCACACCAGACAGAATCCATCCCGATCTCTCCTACGGCATCACATGCCCGGAAACACTCCATCCACTCCTCCGGATCATAGCTGTCACTGTGCCAGGGATGAATACCGAAGCTGACATGCAGCATGCTCTCATCTGGCAACAGGCTGCTTTCTCCGTATGGCAGCCCTTCTTTTCCGGGCGGCAGTCCTGTCTCTTCTCCCGGCAATCCGGTTTTCCAACCCCATGATAGATTGTCCTCGCGAAGCCGCTGCATGAACTCCCATTCCCCAGGTGTCCCACAGCTGAAAAAGGTGCCGATTCCTTCCCTCCTGCGAAACGCAAGCTCTGCCAGAGCTGCCTGTACTTTTTTTTCATCCGCACATGCCCCCGCCTCGCTGCGCATCACTCCCATCTCTTTCTTCCCAGACGGTTGCCCCTGGCTCTCCTGTATATTTCTCTGCCCTCTATCCCTTATCGAAGCAGGACTCTGACTGGGTCCGCCTGAATCTTCCTCCTGCAGACTCCCTTTCAGGCCAGGTCCCCTCAGACTTTCCGCTTCCCAGCCCTCCATCAAACATGCCAGGTGCGCATGCATATCCAATAACCGCATATCCCCTTCCTCCATACTATTCCTGCCCCGGGTAATGCGGAGCCACCATTTTGTCATTTCACGCAGAAGTTTGTCTGTAAATTCCCTTTTGTTTTCCTCTTTATAATCCTGTGGATCCGCGCCCGCAGCGCCCCCTGCTCATACAGCCACTCCCGTGTGCGGTTCATTTCCGTCACTGTGATCTCCTCCCGGATCCCTTCTCCCGGCGCACCGAGAATCAGGATCCGGTCGGAAAGGTAAATCGCCTCGTCTGTATCATGAGTAACCAGCAGAATTGTTTTCTTCATGCTGCTGCACAGTTCCCTCAGCCAGTCTTGCATATCGCTTCTCGTGATCACATCGAGCGCGCCGAACGGCTCATCAAGCAAATAGATTTCTGCCTCACACAAGGTCGTCCGCAGAAAAGCCGCCCGCTGACGCATCCCGCCGGAGAGCTCCCCAGGATATTTGTTTTCGCACCCTGCCAGTCCAAAGCGCGCCAGCTGCCTGCGCGCCTGCTCCCGCATCGCTTCCCTGCAGTGATGAATTTCCCCATACAGACATACATTATCCAGAATCGTTTTCCACGGAAACAGCAGGTCGTTCTGCGGCATATAGGCAAACTGGCTGGTCACGCCCGTCGTCTGCCTCCCATCGATCAGAATCCGCCCGCTTTCCGGCTGCAAAATCCCTGCGAGTACATTCAGCAGCGTAGATTTCCCGCAGCCGGAGGGTCCGAGAATACTGATAAATTCTCCGTCCTGCACCGCAAATGAAAGATCCCTGATAATTTTCTTATCTGTATACGAAAAATTCAAATTCTCAACTGCAAGCTTCATATTTTCCTCTCATTCCAATCGTAATTGTGCCTGCATCGGAAGGATTCTCACAAAGCAACCGCTTTCTCTTATGCCCTTGCTCATCCGCACGGAGCCCTGTGTCCCGATACCCCAATTCACCAATCGCTGTACTTCGAATCATACAACAATCGTGATATGCCGACCTGCCTCGGCAAAAGCAAACAGCATTGCCTGCCTTGCCTCTTTTCTGCGCAATCGAAAGCCAGCAATGCTGCCTGATTTTCTTATTGCGCCAGGAACTCGTTCGTATAACAGTCCGCCGCCGGAAGCGCCTCTTCGATCACTCCATACTCCTGCAGAAACGCCGCGTAATTATCCCATACCTCATCCTTCATCACACCCCAGGTCTCGGTATCCTCCATAAATTTATCTGCAAGATACTCCTGGGACTTTTTCAGCATCTCGATATCATAATCAGGCGCGTGACCGAGCAGGATCTCCGCCGCGGCATCCGGGTCTGCTATCGTATCTGCATACCCCTTCGCAGTTGCGCGCAGGAAAGCAGAAACCATCTCCGGATCCTCCTCCAGCACCGCATCCGATGCAATGATCACCGGTGTGTAATAGTCCAGACGCTCATCCAGATCCCTGCACGCCATATAGTTCAGGGCAACCCCGTTCATCTCCGCCATGACGCTGTCCCAGCCTTCAAAGAACCACATCAGATCACAACTTTTCCCCAGCGCTTCAAAGCCTGAGCCATCAGAAATCACCATCCCAAGCTTTGAAAAATCCGCCCCGGCCTGCGTCATGCACGCTTCCAGAACTGCGGATTCTCCCGGTCCGCCCCAGCCTGCGTACGTCTTTCCCTCAAAATCCGCCGGGGAAACAATTCCGCTGTCAGCAAGACTCACAAACCCGGAGGTATTGTGCTGAATGATCGCAGCAATTGCCTTGATTGGAAGCGGGTCCTGCGCCGTCAGCGCAATCGTCACATCCTCCTGATAGCTGATACCGAAAGTACCCTTCTGCTGTGCAACCAGCGTCGCCGTCGCGCCGTCCGTCGGCTCAATAATCTCGACATCCAGCCCTTCTTCCTCATAATACCCTTTATCCAGAGCTACATACATGCCAGTGTGATTTGTGTTCGGTACATAGTCCAGAATCACAGTCACTTTTTTTGTCTCTTCCGCTCCGGACGTCATCGTCATCCCAAATGCCATTGCTGCTGCGGCAAGCAGTGCCGCACTTCTTTTCCATAATTTTTTCATAGCTTTCCTCCTTTTTCGGACAGATACCGCCGTTCGGCTCATTGTACAGACAACCGCCGCTTCATACGATATCTCTGTTGCAGGCATCCGCTGCTGTATCCCTGACTTCGCAGGCAGCAGCTGCCACTATGCATCCTATGTGATTTATAACACAGCCATTGCACATGGATCGCGCGAACTTCCCTGCACTTCTGACTGTTGCTACCAAAATTGTAACCGTTCAGCGGCCAGGCAAATTCCATAGCTTTCGCTTTCCCGGTCCTCCTATGCCTGCTTTCTTCGCCCGCTCCTTCCCGCTGATGGCAGCACCGCATACCCGAACAGCTTCACCAGCCCGTTCATCAGCAGACTGAGCAGAATAATCATCAGCACACAGGCAAATACCTTATCCAACATGTAGCCATTTTTCGCACGGATCAGATAGTAGCCAAGCCCGCTCTGCGATGCGATCCACTCCCCTACCACAGCGCCGCTGATGCTGTAAGTGGCAGCCACTTTCAGCCCGGAAAGCAGAGAAATCATAGCCGCCGGAATCTTCACAATCCGGTAAAGCTGCAGTCTTGACCCGCCATAGGTGCGGACCAGATTCAGATACCCCTCATCCATCTCTCCAAGTCCGTCGCTGAAGCTGACGACAATCGGGAAGAAACACATCAGTACAACCGTCAGAATCTTCGGCGCATATCCGAATCCCATATAAATAATAAAAATTGGAGCTAAAACGATAACCGGCACCGTCTGTGTCACAACCAGAATCGGATAAATGCATTTGCGGAAGGTCGGCATTGCGTCGATCAGCACGCCGATCAAAATCCCGATCACAAAAGAAATCGCCATCCCCACAAGTGCCTCCATGACCGTGACATACGCGTGATAGGCCAGCGTCGGAAACTCCAGCACAAAGGTTTTCAGCATATCACTCGGCGCGGGCAGCACATACAGCGGAATCCCTGCCAGCTGCACAATCAGCTCCCACAGAAGCAGCAGCGCGGCAATCACCAGGGCCGGCGCCGCGCCTGTGATGCCCGCCCCTATCCGTCTGCTCCTGCGCAATTTTCTGTTCATACCGCCATCCTTCCTTTCCAGCGTACTGCCTCATTCATATTTCGTGTAACACCAATACAAATACAGAATAAAAAAACCGGCATTTCTGCCGGCCAAAAAAATACGGTATACGAACGAAGTCCCTTCGATACTGTCTATTTCCCTGCGCCAGCATTATCTGTATCAGGTTCAAAGGGTCAAAACCGTACGGTTTACTCTCAGGCCACAAAGCCTCCCCCATGTATCTTGCCGCAGGCATTCCCGCCTGCTCTTCGCCATTATATAACGTTTTTTTTCAGAATACAAGCACCTGTTTTGCATTTCTTGCAGTACACAGGCAATGGCAGTTACTAAAAATCCTGTGTTCCAGCAGAATTTTTAGCGGGCGCTGTTTGAGCGGTCTGTGCATCGGCACAGATCTTCGGAAGCATCGCATGGTTCCCTCTGCCCCTGTACATAATATGCTCCGATATGTGCATGTGAATTTTGATTTTTCTCAGTGTTGTCTGACTATTATTTGAATTTATTTTAATTTGTAGACTTTAAAAAAGTGCTTGATTTTTCTCGTCAGGAATGCTATACTACAGAAGCTGAAGCGAGGAAGAGTTCATTACATAACGATGCGTGGCTCAGCTTGGTAGAGCGCTGCGTTCGGGACGCAGAGG